>CAYLJT010000020.1:19724-25020 GCA_964383995.1 uncultured Polyangiaceae bacterium | reverse complement strand
CTGGTGGTGGTCGTCGTCGTGGTTGCGCCGGAACCGCCTGATCCTCCTCCCCCGTTGCCACACCCGATGGGCACGGCCGAAACCAATAAGCAGAGCCCCAGCGGAAATAAGCGCATCGACGATCTCCTCGCGAGCGTGATTGTTCACCGTTCGCGCCCTCGCGGCAAGCAAGAAGGGCCGATGATATTCGGTGAAATGCAGCTTTTGTCACGGACCTTCGATAAGCGCGATCGAGCCTCCCCACGGGCCTTGGGGTTCTGTTATGGTCGCAAACGCGCGCTACGCGCCTTTGGCGTAGGTGGCTTGGCGAGGAGATCATCGTGCGGAAAGTCGAACGGAAGGGCCTCTGGCTGTTGGTCGCCCTCGTGGGTGCCATCGGTTGCTCGAATGGCGACGGAAATGGCCGGGAAACGTCGGCAAATTCGGTCGTTTCTCCGCCCCTCGACGACGCGCATCAGAGGCTCGTCGACGCCCGCGCCTTTGCCCGTCTGCCCATCGCTTCCGACCCGCGCGTCACGTGGGATCGTCAAGCCAAGGGCGTGGTGCCGGGTTTCGGCGCCGAAAAGAGGCGCTTGGTCGACATCACGCTGCCCTCCTCCGCGCACGAGACGTTCGCGATCCGCGAGGCCGCCTCGGGCCTAGAAGCACGTTTTCGACTCGAAGGCGCGGCTCCCCGCGCAGTCGCCCTCACCTCGGGCGTCGCGGTCTACCCCGGCGCGGGCCCCTCGGGCAGCGACGTGATGGTCACCGTGTCCCCCCACGGAATCGAAGATTTCGTGCTGTTTCACACGCCTCCCGCCTCGCCCACGCTGCGCTATTCGCTCGACGTGCCGAAGGGCACCGGCCTGCGCTTGGTGTCCGGCGTGCTCGAAATGGTCGACGCCAAGGGCGCGCCGCGCCTGCGCGTCGAGCCGCCCTACGTTGCAAATCGTGAGGGCCGCGCGAAGGCCACGCTCGCCATCGAAGGTTGCGCCGTCGATACCAGCCCCCGCGCGCCCTGGGGCCGCCCCGTCAGCGACCCCGGAAACAGCACGTGCACCGTGGTCGTCGACTTTTCGAAGGCCGGTCTCTCCTATCCCCTGGTCGTCGATCCCGCCTGGTCGGCCACACAAAACGGCATCTCTTCCGCGCGCAGCCACTTGACGGGCACCTCGTTCGTGCTCGACACGGATGTCTCGGACACGACGCCGCCGATCACCCTGTTCCTTGCGGCCGGCGGCTACGATCTGAACGGCGATGCCTCCGCCTCCGCGGAGCTCTACGAGCCTGTCACGCGCACGTTCGCGGTCACAGGCAACCTCGGCACGCCCCGCGGCGAGCACGCGGCGACGCTGCTCCCGGGCACGCTCGGCCAAGTCCTGGTCACGGGCGGTCGCACGAAGAGCGGCTCGGGGAACCCCCTGACGAGCATCGAGCTCTACGACGAGCTCACGGGCACGTTCGCCAGCAAAGGCAACCTCAGCACCTCGCGCTACGCCCATACGGCCACGTTGTTCAAGTCGGGCGCGCTCGACAAAGTGCTGATCGCCGCGGGCACCACGACGCTCGGGCAAAACACGAAAAACGGCGAAGTCTACGATGTCGCGACCGGCACACTGACCTCCACGAACGCCATGAACACCGCCCGCGCCCATCACACGGCGGTGTTCCTCGATCCAGCCTATGTCAACACCTCGGGTCTGACTGGCAAGGTGCTCGTCGTCGGCGGCACGATCTTCGGAAATGCCCTGTTCGCCGCCGAGCTCTACGATCCCACGACGAACGCCTTCCAGATCACGGTTCCCAACATCAACCTGAGCGCTACGCGCTCCCGCGCCTACCACACAGCAACCCTGCTGGGCGACGGCACGGTCTTCGTCGCGGGCGGCCGCACCGCCGACACTTCGGGCACGCTGCACGACGGTGAGTATTTCGGCTCCACCGGGTTTCCAGGCACGCTCGTCGAGCTGACCGACCTGCGCGCCGAGCACACGGCGTCCTTCCTGCCCAATGGCGATCTCGTCCTGGCGGGTGGCAACGACGGCACCTCGTCGGTCGCTACGACAACGGTCCTCACGCCCTCGACGGGCGCTGTGGCGGCGGGCCCCGCGCTGGCGACCGCGCGCGCCTCGCACGCGGGCGGCGAGGCCCTTCAAGGTCAGTCCTTCAGTTCGGGTGAAGGTGTGTTGGTCGTCGGTGGCGTGGGCGTCGCGGGCGTGCTCGCGTCGGCCGAGGTGCTGGGGCGGGCCAACGGTGATTTGTGCACCCTGGACGAAGAGTGCCAGTCCAACTTCTGCGTGACCGAGCCTATCGATCCCAACGATCCCAACTCGGCCACCGAGAGCCGCTGTTGCAACTCGGACTGCAAAGAGCTGTGCAAGACCTGCAGAGACGTTGATCCGAACCTGCACGGCACCTGCGATTTCTACCAACAGGCGGTCTCCCTGGGTTGGCAGTGCAAGACCACCACCGATCTGTCCGGCGCGGGCGGCGGCGGTGGCGCGGGAGGGAGCGGAGAGGTCCCCGACTACGTCGAGTTCCAGCTCCAGTGTTTGCCCGGCGGCGTCATCGCCCCCACCGAGGTCTCCGTCTGCAATCCGAACGACTGCGACCCGAGCACCGATCGCTGCCGAACCACCTGCCCCTGCCCGTCGCAAAGCTATTGCGACGACGGCGGCTCGCCCGACGTGGCCAAAGACGTCTTGGGCTGCGACAAGAACGAGCCGGCGCTGGTGAACGCGGGTGTTTGCATCACCAAGCTGCCCCAAGGGGCCGAGTGCAGTTGGTGTTATCAATGTGAGACCGGCCAATGCGTCGACGGCTTCTGCTGCGAGAATGACTGCGATCGCGATAGCTCCGACGCGGAGAAGCTCAGCAATCAATGCCGTGCTTGCAATGGCAAGACCCCGGGCCGCTGCGAGGCTATCGAAGCTCCGGCGCCGGTCAACTCGGATGTGGGCCAACGGCCCATCTGCGTGGCCGTCGACGATAGTTGCCGTGGCACCTGCGGTGGAGTGCTCGACAAGTGCACGTCCCTCGAGGGCCTCGAAAACTGCCGTCCGCAACGCTGCGACTACACCGAAAAGCCGATGAGCGACGGCACGGCACGCAAGGCCGACAGCCAGTTCGTCGTTCCCACCTGCGACGCCGCCGGCGCCTGCGTCGATAAGCCCACGACGTGCGACGGGTTTGCGTGCATCGAGAGCTTCAATGATCAGGGCGTCGCGCTCGCCACGTGCGTGGATAGCTGCACCTCGCAGGCGGACTGCGATCTCGGTTTTGCCTGCGAGAACAACGCCTGCGTGGCCATGAACGGCCCGCGCTGCTGGCTCGGCGTCGATGACAGCGACACCGTCGCCTACCGCACGGCCGATCCGGAGGGTAACATCACCGACTGCAGCCCGTACATCTGCGCCAACGGTGGCTGTCTCAAGGCCTGTGCGTCCGTGGACGACTGCCTGTCTCCCACCGTGTGCAGCCCCGAAGGCAAGTGCGTCTCGCGCGTGGAAAACCCCGAGGTTGACGCCAGCAGTTGCGCGGTTCAGGCCCCTGGTCACACCCCCGGGGAGGGCGACAACGACGCCCTTTGGCTCGCGCTCGTCGCGGCCAGTGCGGTGTTCGCCCGCCGCCGCCGCTAGGCCCTCTCACCACACCCAAAAAGAAAGGGAAGCTCCGCGGAGCTTCCCTTTTGCTTTGCGGGCGGCGCGGCCAAAGCGCACCGCCTTTGCTGCTTTATTTCGCGACCTCTTCGGCGATCCGCGACGGGATGTCGTTCGGATCGTTGGCGTTGTCGACCCCGGGATCCGCCGGGCTCGACCAGGTCGCGACGAGCTTGCCCTCGCGCGAGATGAGGTACTTGTGGAAGTTCCACGTGGGCCACGCCGTCTCGTAGCCCGGCTGGCTCATCAGCCATTGAAACACCGGCCGCGCCGAATACCCGGCGCCGTTTACCACATGGTCAATCTGAAACTGCTCGAACGTAACTGCATATTGGGCCGTGCACGCGTCAATCTCCTCGTCGGTGCCGCCCTGGTTGCCAAAGTCGTTGCTGAAGAACCCCACAATGTGGAAGCCCTGTCCCTGATACTGCTCTTCGAGCGCCTCCAGCGCCGCGTATTGAGGGGTGTACCCTCAGACCGCAGCGGTGTTGACGATCAACAGCACGTCTCCCCGATATTTGCACATCGACACCGGGTCGATGGCGTCGAGATCGTAGGAAATGTCCTCGATCTCCCAGAGGGAGCCCGGCTCGGCCGGGGGATCACACACGAACATGGGGGGTGCCCCACCCGCACCCGTGGTCGAGGCGACGGCCGACGTGGCCGTGGTGGTCGCGCCCGTCGCGGTGGCGTTGGTCGTGGCGTCGGCGGTCGTCGTCGCGGAGGTCGTGCCACCCGCGCCGCCCGCGCCGCTCGTGTTGTTTGCCGTGGTCTCTTCGGCCGACGAGCACCCCACGCTCAGCGCCGAAAATGCCAGCGCCGCGATGAGAGTATCGGATCGAAACATGGAACCTCCTCAAGAAGAGGTCCCATTCTAGCACGGGTTTTTGGCTACTTCTTCTTCAAGATGGCGAATTCGACCCGGCGGTTTTTGCTGCGGCCTTCGGCGGTCGTGTTCGGCACGGCGGGCTTCGATTCGCCGAACCCCTTGGCGGTCAGTCGGTCGGCCGCAATGCCAGCCTTGATGAGCCAATCGCGCACCGCGTCCGCCCGCTTCTGCGACAGGCGTTGATTGTAGGCGTCGTCGCCCACGTCGTCGGTGTGCCCTTGAATCTCGATCAACGTAATCTCGGGGTGCTGGGCGATCACGTCGCGCACCTCGGTGAGCACGGCCTCGGAGGAAGGATCGATGTTCTCGCCGGCCGCAGAGGACTTGAAGAGGACCTGCTTGGAGATGTCGATGCCCGTCGCCGTGACGCGGGTAAACTTGGGACAACCGGTCTTGTTGGCGTCCGGATCCGGAGGACCCTTCTCCCCCGGACAAGCGTCCAGGTAGTCGAGGAGACCGTCATTGTCCGAGTCAATCGGGCAACCCCGGCGATTCGGATCGGCGCTCTCCGGGCCCGGCGCCTCGGGGCACTTGTCGGCGGCGTTGTGGATGCCGTCGCAATCGTCGTCGCTCACGCACTTGAACGTCGAGCGACCGGGCGGGAAAGGCACCACGTAGGGTGTGGGCGCCGGAGGTGGATTCGCAGCCGCCGGAGGCGGATTCGCAGCCGCCGGAGGTGGATTCGCAGCGGCGGGTGGTGGATTTGTAGCCGCCGGTGGTGGATTTGCAGCCGCAGGTGGTGGATTTGCAGCCGCAGGTGGTGGATTTG
>CAYLJT010000020.1:0-19624 GCA_964383995.1 uncultured Polyangiaceae bacterium | reverse complement strand
GGTGGTGGATTTGCAGCCGCAGGTGGTGGATTTGCAGCCGCAGGTGGTGGATTTGCAGCCGCAGGTGGTGGATTTGCAGCCGCAGGTGGTGGATTTGTAGCCGCGGGCGGTGGATTCGCTCCCGCGGGCGGCGGATTCGCTCCCGCGGGCGGTGGATTCGCTCCCGCAGGTGGTGGATTCGCAGCCGCGGGCCCAGGGGTTGCTGCAGGCGGATTGGCCTGCTGTGCGCCCGGAATCGGCTCGGCGGCCGCGGGAGGCGGCGCGGGCGGCTCATCGAAGGTCACCGCGTCGGCCGCGGGCGCCTTCTCGCGCGGACAGCCATCTTTCGTCGGGTCGCCCGCGAGCTCACCGGGCTTATCGGGGCAAGCGTCGATGTCGTCGGCGAAGCCATCGTTGTCGCGATCGGCCTTGGCGCCGTTGTCTTTGGCCTCGGCCTCGTCTTCGGGCGACCAGCCGATGGTGCCTACGCCTCGAAACGAAGGCGTCCCGGGCGCTCCCGTCAGGCCTGGCCCCGCGGCCAATCCCAAATAAAGGCCCTTCACGAGGCGCACGCGGGCCCCAAACAAGAGCTCCATTTGCGTCGTGCCCGATTGGCTGATTTCGGCGCCAGGCACGCTCAAAGGCTCGTTGTCCGAGAGGGCCGTCGCGCCGAACAGCTCGGGCCCAATCTGCGCGCGGCCGTCCAGGAGCCGCAGTCCCAGGCCCGCGCCGAAGGTGAATTGATGAGCGTTGTCTGCGCCGCGCAGGTTCAAGCCCCCGGCTGCGCTCCAGGTGAGCGCGGTGCTGTCGCCCAGGATGCCCCCGGCGCTGAGGTGAAAAGCACCACGGACGGTGCCGTCTCCGGTGTACGAGCCGCTGCCCCCGGTGGGCAAGAACAGGTACGCGCCAAGGCCCAGCGAGGCCGCCGAGCGGTCGCTGCCGAGGGCGCGCAGACGCGCACCGAGCTTGAAATCGGCCAGCGCCGCGCCCGTGGGCGCGCGGTAGGGGGCCGCCGGATCTTCGGGATCGTCGCCCGATTGGGCCATGGCGAAGGGCAGCTCGCCGGACAAGAGCAGCCGGTCGCGAATGGACAACGAGCCCGACACGCGGAGAAACGCCTGCGTGGTGACCAACGCCGTCTCGGTGCCGCCCTCGACGAGGCGCAGCGGCTCGTGGGCGTAGTCGAAGGTCAGCGCAAATCGAGGCTGAAAATCGCCTCCGATCCACGGTGAGGGGACCGCAAAAAAACGGTCGCCCGGGGGGGTTGGATCGAAGGTGTTGAGGGCAATCGATGGCGCGTCTTCGGCGCGCACCACCGAGGGCCAAGCGACCGCCGCCAGAAGCAACGAAACGCCTAACCTTCCCAAGCCGAAGGGCCGCATGACGGGAGAGGTTAGTCCGACCCTGGCCCCGGGGTCAAAAGCCGCGTGTTTTCGGAGCTTCGACGGGGAAAGTCGCGGGGTACGCCGCGGCTTGCACGAAGCGCCGCAGGTACTCCGCGCGGGGGATCGGCACGCAACCGAGGAACGCCAAGTGGGGGTTCGGCACCTGCGCATCGAACAACAGAAAACGGCCCGCGAGCAGCTCGATCAGGCTGGCAAACGCCACCTTCGATGCGTCCGTCTCGCGATGAAACATCGAGTCCGCGGAGAACACGCCGCCCCCCGGCGCGACACCGTAAATGCCACCGACGAGCTTGCCCGACGCGCGGCTCCACACCTCGACGCTGTGGGCCCAACCGAGGCGATGCAACGCGCGATAACCCTCCGCGAGCTCGGGCACGATCCAAGTTCCCTCGGGGCGATCCGAGCAGCCCTCCAGGACGTCCTCGAACGCTTCGTCGACGGTGACGCGAAAGTCCTTCTTTTTCAGGGCGCGGAGCACGCTTTTGTTCCAGGCCGGGGGACGATCGAGCAAAAAGATCGGCCGCGGGTTCGGCGAGCACCAGAGCACCGCGTCGTCGTTGGGCCACGGGAAAATGGCTTGTCGGTAGGCCGCGAGCAGGGTTCCAGGAGCGAAGTCCGCGCCCTTCGCCAAAATGCCGTAGGGCCCAACGCCTCTTCGCGGATCGGGCATCGTGTAAACGGACGGCGGCGGCTCGATGCAACGCATGGATGCCGGAGGATAGATCGGCGAAGCCCGATCCGTGGGGGATGGGCTACGCTCCGCGCGTGTCTCACGCCATCGAGAGCCTGCGGCAAGGCCGCTACGCCGTCGTGCGCGTCTTGGGCGAAGGCGCTCAGGCCACCACCTACGAGGCCGTCGACAAGAAGGTTGGCCGGCCCGTCGCCATCAAACGTTTTGTGGTGCGGGGCGCAAAGAGCTGGAAGGAGGTCGAGCTCGCGGAGCGCGAAGCCCGGGTTTTGGCGTCCCTCTCGCACCCGTCGATCCCCAAGCACATCGAGCATTTCGAAGAGAACGGCGAGCTTTTCCTGGTCACCGAGAAGGTCGAGGGCGAGAGCCTGGCGGAGCGCCGGCGCCGTGGCGCGCGTCTCGGCGAGGCGGACGTGTGGCGCTTCTTGGCCGATGCCGATGCGGCCCTCAGCTACCTGCACGGCCGCGCGCCCGCCGTCATTCACCGCGATATCAAGCCGAGCAACGTCATCTTGCGACCGGACGGCTCATTTTCGCTGATCGATTTCGGCTCGGTCACCGAGAGCCTCGGCCCCGAGGGGGGCAGCACGGTGGTGGGCACCTTCGGGTACATGGCGCCCGAGCAATTCCAAGGCAGAGCGTCGACGCAGAGCGACGTGTACGCCGTGGGGGCAACGGCGCTCGCCATGTTGACGGGCAAAGACCCCGACAAATTGCCTCACCGCGGCCTCGCCATCGACGTGCAAGCGGCCCTCTCGGGGACGCGCACGAGCCCGGCGTTGGCGAGCGCGATTGCGGCAATGCTGGAGCCCGATCCGGATCGTCGAGCGAAGGCCGTCGGCCCGCTCTTGCGCAAGCGACCGCACGAAGTGCCGGGCAATGAGCCGCCCTCGAGATCCGAGCGAAAAGCCCAACGCCGCTGGGAAAAGCAAGAGCGAAGGCGGGCTCGCGAGGCCCGTCGGCTCGACGTGTTGGAGCACCCGGAGCGCTATCGCGACGTGCGTGATCCCCTTCTCCTGGGGCCGTTTTTGTGGATTGCCCTGGTGGGACTGTCGCTGGCGCAGCTCGTCGTGATGCTCGCGCTGCGCGTCTTCGTGCCCACGCTGCTCGGCATTTTGTCGGTCATTTTCGGCAAAGGGCTGGTGACCGCGGCCCGCGCCGTGGTCGAAGCCGGGCGCCGCGCGGACGCCGCGCTCGATCGCGCAAAGGGCTTTTTGCAGGGGAGAAATCGCGACATTGGGGTGCGCTTCGTGGACCCGAAATTGGGGCAGCGCATCGACGTGCCAAGTCAAGAAGCCCCGAACCAGAGCACGATCGACGCCGAGTTCGAAGCCGAAATCGAGGCTCTCGACGCCGAAGAGGCCGCCCGACACGAAGAGCGTAGGCGCGGCAAGCGCTAACGTCCGCGCGCGTCGCCGTCAGGCGCGCGGTCGATCGCCGAGCAACACGAAGACGCGGTGCGGAACGATCAGCGGCTCCGCGGCGAAGTCCTTCGCGAGCAAGGCCGCGTGCGCATCGTCGAACCTCTGCAGCTCTTCGGCGGACATCATCGCCCCGACGCCCTGGCTCGCGCGGATTCGGCCCCGCCAGGCCTCGTGCGAGTAGCTCAGATCGTGATCGAACGTGAACGATTCGAGGCCCCGAAAGCCCGCCAAGCGCACATCGAGAAACCACGGCGCATAGACGCCTTGCGAGGCTCCGAAGCGTTTGTGCGGCGCCGGCTGCGCGGGGTTGTGCAGGCTGATCAGGTTCTCGGAGGCCTCCACGACGTTGCCCGGAATCGGCAGCCAATCGAAGTGGACGATGGCCAGCTTGCCCCCCGGAGCGATGAGCCGAAATGCCTCGTTTGCGGCCGCATTTCGATCGAACCAATGCCAGCACTGGGCCGCCGTGACCACCTCGCAAATCCCATCAGCGAGGCCCGTTTGCTCGGCTGTTGCCTTCACATAGTGGATCGTCACGCCCAGCTCGGCGTCGAGCCGCTTGGCCTCGTGCACGAGCGCGTCGGACGGATCGACGCCGGTGACGCGAGCCCCGCGGCGCGCAAAGCCCCGCGCGAGATAGCCGGTGCCCGTGCCCAGATCGACCATGCGCTGGCCGACCTCGCCCACGCCGTAACCTCCGAGCCGGCGGAACAGCTCGTCGGGGTAACCCTTGCGGTAGCGCGCGTAGTCCGCTGCGGTGTGAGAAAAATCGACGGTCGCCACCCGCGCCTCATACGCCGAGCCTCGCGCTGTTGAAAGCTTCGCCCGAGCATCAGGGATGGGAGCTGCGGGCGAGGCCTTTGATCTTACCGCCGCAAATCAGCGTGGAAGAGCGCGAACGAGGTGAAGCTCAGCGGCTCTCGTTGGCGTCCACACCGTCGAGCAGGCTCTCGCTGGTGTCGGCGATCTCCCTCGCGAACAAGGAGAGCAGATCGTCGGAGGTGACGATTCCTACCACGCTTCCCGCGGCATCGATGATGGGCACGCGTCGAACGCGGCGCTCGCGCATGATGCGCGCCGCGGACTCGATGGATGCCGCGCGATCGAGGCAGGCCGGGTCGTAGGTCATGACGTCGCGCGCGGTGAGCGTCGCTGGATCCCGCTTCTCTGCGATCACTCGCAGGGTCAGATCGCGATCGGTCACGATGCCGTAGGGGCGCCCTTCACGCACCACCACGACGCAGCCCACGCGCCGTTGTCGCATCAGGCGTGCGACCTCGACGACAGACTCGTCGGCGTTGGCGCACACCACGTCTTGCTCGAAGCGAACGAGGTTCGATCCGTAGCTCATGAGAACGCGGCCTCCTTGGGGCAGAGCTCGGCGACGATGCGGAGCGCATCGGTCGTGGTGAACAGACCCACCACCTTCAAGCCATCCATCACCACCGCCGAGCCATATTTGCGGTCCGCCATGGTCAGCGCGACCTCGGCCAGCGAGTCGCGGGGGTTCACCGCGTAGACCTCGGGGCTCATCGCCTCTTCGACGGCCACCGCATCGGGGTCCACATCGCGGAGCGTCTCAATCAAGTGCAGATCACGCTCCGTGACCAGCCCGACCAACTTGCCGCCTTCGAGGACAGGCAGGTGCCTGACGTTGAACTTACGCATCATCTCGTGGGCCTTCGAGAGAGACTGGCTTCTTCCAACGGAATGCACACTAGCGGTCATGTACTTTTCGATTCTCATGGCTCGGTTCCTTGGAGTGAGTCTCGCGATCAACGAAAGACGGTCTGTCTGGCACGCATGGCAAAACGAGAATGCGTGCATCGTGCCACTGGCCTGGTCCTGATTTCCGCGGCCCCCGCAGTGAGACGCCTTGTCGCCAACGAGACGAATATTTTTCGCCATGGCGCAAAATTCGCGCTTTCGGCGCGAATGACCGACGTTCAAAGGATGCGCTAGCGTCCGCAGAGTCTGCGTCCGCCGCCATGGCTCGCGATGTGCCTTGGGGATTGCCATGAATGGAGCGAAGCGTCGATCAACGCCGCGGGCCAAGCGAGAAGCGCTGCCCCGGGGTGGGGACCGCGCAGAGCTCCACGCGAAGCCCGAAGCTCGTCAGACTCATCACCACGGTCACCACGGAGGCCGGTTGCTCCCGGCTCAAGCTCTCATGGGGTCGCTCACCGAAGGCAGCGAAAGTACCGCGGTCGAAATGATGCGCTACGTGCGCTTGGACGGGACTGACCTGGAACGGCTGCGGGCGTTTGGCGCCCTTGCGCACCCCCTGTTTCCGCGCGTTGCCGACGTCTTTTACGACCGCATCCGCGAGCACGAGGACGCGCACGCGGTCTTCGTCGACGAGGCCCAGGTCGATCGACTCAAGCGCTCTCTGGTGGGCTGGCTCGACGGTCTTTGCTCGGGCCCACACGACGCAGCCTATTTCGAGAGCGTCGCACGCATCGGACATACCCACGTTCGGGTCGGGCTCCCGCCTCGCTACATGCCAGTTGCGATGTCGGTCGTGCGACACGCTCTCTTGGAGATTGCCGACAACGTCATGGGCCCCGAGGTTCAAGCCACCAAGGAGGCGATTTGCAAGGCCCTCGACGTCGAGCTCGTCGTGATGTTGGAGGCCTACGGCGAAGCCGCGAAGCAGCGAGCCAAGGCCGCGGGGGCCGCGGAGATCCGCAGTCTGACGCAGACTGAGCGCGGCTATCGGACTGCCGTGGAGGTCGTGCGCACCATCATGATCGGCCTGGATCGCCGGGGTTTCGTGCGTCTCTTCAACCACGAGGCCGAGCGGGTGACCGGGTTCGGGCGCGAAGAGGCCTATGGGCGACCGTTCGTCGAGACGTTCATCCCCGAACCGCTCCGTGAAGAGCAGGGGCCCATCTTCGCGGCGGCCCTCCAGGGCACCGTGTCGAAGGAGACGACGGACGGCTCGCTGCGCGACCGAACGGGCAAGATCCGCGACGTGGTGTGGCAACTGGCCTGGGTCCCCGCGGACGCCGACGACGATCTTACGTTGTTCGTGACTGGCAAAGACGTCACCGACGAGATCATCCTGGCGGCCCGAGTACGTCAGTCCGAGAAGCTCGCCGCGGTGGGCACTTTGGCCGCGGGCCTCGCCCACGAGATCCGCAATCCCCTCAATGGTGCGCAGCTCCATCTCACCTTCCTCGAACGGGGCCTGTCGAAGCTGCCCAAACGCGACGAAGAGATGGAGGAGGCCATTCGCGTCGTTCGCCTCGAAATCCAGCGTTTGGCGACGCTCGTCAGCGAGTTTTTGGACTTCGCGAGGCCGCGCCCGCTCGACCGCCGGCCCATCTCGCTGACGTCCCTTTGTGAGCACACGCTGATGGTCATTGGCGCGGACGCCCGCGACTCCTTGGTCCGAACGCACAGCGACATGCCTACCACCGACATCGAGGTGGACGGGGACCCCGACAAGCTCGTTCAGGTGCTCCTCAACCTGCTTCGAAATGCCATCGAGGCACTGGCCCCCACGGGGGGTGGCAATGTGATCCTCCGCCTGCGACGCCAGCCGCGCGTGGCGGTCATCGAGGTGGAAGACGAGGGGCCGGGGGTCTCGAACCCTGAGGCGCCGATTTTTGACCCATTTTTCTCGACAAAGCCGAGTGGAACGGGGCTCGGCCTCGCCATTGCCCATCGCATCGTGACCGACCACGGCGGTAGCATCGAGCTGACGAGCCGGCCAGGAAAGACGGTTTTCCGAGTGACGTTGCCCATTCCGCTTCGCCGAACTTGAGCCCAAACCGCGGGGATACTGCCTCGCGAGCCGAGAGAACCATGAAACACGAACACAACCACAAAGGCCGCATCCTGGTCGTCGACGATGAGTCAAGCGCGCGCAGCGGCTTGTCGAGGCTGCTTGTCCAAGAGGGCTATGTCGCGGACACGGCTGAGGACGGCGCCAAGGCGCTGGCGCTCGCGACGGAGCGACCCCCGGATGTCATCGTTACCGATCTCAAGATGCCCGGTATGGACGGCATCGAGCTGTGTCGGCGTCTGCGCGAGCAGGATCCCGATCTGCCGGTCATCGTGGTGACCGCGTTCGGCGACGTCAACTCGGCGGTCCAGGCGATGCGCGCGGGGGCCGACGACTACCTCACCAAGCCGGTCGACTTCGACGCCCTCGTCTTGGCCCTCGAAAGGGCGACTCAGCGGCGCGAGCTGCGCGCGGAGGCTGACAATCTCAGGCGCCAAATCCGCGAGCGTGAGGGCGAAGGTCTGGAGGGGCTAATCGGCGTCAGCCCCGCGATGCAAAAGGTCTATCGCGTGGCGCGGCAAGTCGCCGGAGCCCGCGCGACGGTGTTGATCACCGGCGAGAGCGGCACCGGAAAGGGCGAGCTTGCGCGGGCGATCCACCTGAAGAGCCCGCGGGTCAAAGGGCCGTTCGTATCGCTGCACTGCGCGGCGCTCGCCGAATCGCTGCTCGAAAGCGAGCTATTCGGCCACGAGAAGGGCTCTTTCACCGGGGCCGACCGGCGCCGCATCGGGCGCTTCGAGCTGGCGAACGGCGGGACCTTGTTCCTGGACGAGGTGGGCGACATCCCGGCGTCGACACAGGTCAAGCTGCTGCAAGTGCTGCAGGAGCGCACGTTCGAGCGCGTGGGCGGTAACGAGCCTATCACCGCCGACGTGCGCGTGATCGCCGCGACCAACCACGATTTGGCCGCCGACGTGCAAGAGGGGCGCTTCCGCGAAGACCTCTATTACCGCCTCAACGTCGTGCACATCGACATGCCATCGCTGCGTGTCCGAGACGGCGATGTGCTGCTGCTCGCGAACTTCTTTTTGCGGAAGTTTGCGGCGGAGAACAAAAAGACCGTGGTTGGCTTCACCGACGCGGCGCGCGCAAAAATCGTGGCCCACCGCTGGCCCGGGAACGTGCGCGAGCTCGAAAACGCCATCGAGCGCGGTGTCGTTCTGTGCGAGGACGCTCAGATCGGCGAAGAGCACCTCCCGATCGACGTGGCTCCCGTGGCCAAGGGCACGGTGCGCATCCCGGGCGCAACGATGGCGGAGATCGAGCGCTACGCGATCTTGTCGACCCTCGAAGCCACCAACGGCTCGACCACGCGGGCCGCAGAAATGCTGCAAATCTCGGTGCGAACCATCCAGTACAGGCTGCACGAGTACGGCCTGGCCGCGAAGGCACGCAAGTCGCAAGTGACGTCCTGACCGCGAAGCCCGTGGGTCCCGACAGGGCCAACGCACGCGGGCCGACCGACGACATCGCTAGCGGGAGATAGTCCCTTGGACGAACCAAAAATAAGCACGGCGCTGATCCTCGTGGTCGAGGACGACGTGCGCAGCGCGCGCGTGTTGGTGCGCATGCTGCGCGACGATGGGTACGAGGTCGAGCTCGCGACGGACGGCGCGGCTGCCATTAGCCGCCTGTCCCGCTCGCCGTTGCCCGACGTGCTCGTGACCGACCTGCGCATGCCCCACGCGGACGGGCAGTCGGTGGCTCGCTACGCGCGCAACCTGGGGCCCGACATGCCGATTTGGGTGGTGACGGGCTACCCCGACCTGGCGAGCAAGCTCGAAAACGACGCGACCATCCTGACGAAGCCCCTCGATTACGAGCAGCTCCGAAACAACATTCGTGATCGACTGACCGCCGCCGGAAAGCCTAGCCGGTAAAAAACGCCGGGAAAAACCACCAAATCGCGCCGGTGCCGAGGATGCCTGCCACGAGCAAGGTGACCGACAGCGCGAGCCCGGCGCGGCTGGGCTGTCGGGGCTCGGGGATCGACGACGCGGACGCCGCGGACCCGCGTGCGGAGAGGGATGACGTCGCCAGGGGCTCGGTAGGCGCGGGCGATGGGGCTTTCGCAGGGCGCCGATCGTTCGTCGCGACCGCGGGCGGGAGGCGTGTCGGGTCGACTTCGGCGAGGACCTTCAAGCTGGCTCGAACCTCGTTCACGCTCGCTGGATTGTCCAGATCGCTGCGGGAAAAGCGAGCGATGAGCTCGTCCACGTCGCTCCGCGCGACGGGCCCGAGATCGGCACCGCTCGCGGGTTTGGGCGGGCTCCAAGGCTTTTTCGCCGCCGAAGCCTTGCGAACAGGCACCGTGGGCGTTTCGACGGACAGCGGCGCGGGGCGTTCGGGAGCAGGCTCGGGTGCGACCTCGGGCGCGGCGACGACGGGCGCATCGACCACGCGCTCGGCAATGGCCGGCGCATCGCTGACGGCCTCTGACGCGACGGGAGCGGGCTCGGGCAAGGGCGCCGGCTCAACGGTGACCGGCGCGGCGCCCAGGGCGACACGACCGACCTCGAAGCGCATCGGCACCGTCTCGACGTGCACGGAGGGCGGCGTGGGGGGAGCTACCGGGACCGGCAGCACCGCGGGAGCGACGGGCGCACCAAACGGGAGCGTGTGCCGCTCGGAGCACACGTCGCCCGAGCGTGGTGTGCTGACGAGCGCGCCCTCGATCGGCGTTTCGACGGGTGAAACCGGGCTTTCGCGAAGCTCGGTCACCACATCGAGGTGGGTAGGATCTTCATCGATGAATGGCGGCTCCGCCTCCTCGGCGAGTGGAAGCGCGTCGACGATCGTGGGACCGGGCATCGCGACGACGGCCAGCTCCACAGTGACGGCGGTGGGGGTCGGCTGCGTCGTTGGCGCGAAAACCTCTTCTTTTGTCGAGGAAACCGCGAGCGGCGCGGGGGTCTCGCCGCTCCCGAAGATGACGTCGATGGCGACGTCGTGCGCTTCGTCGGACGCGGGCCCTTCGTCGATGACGGGCGTGCTCGGCTCGATCGGCGCGGCCGTGGGCTCGGCGAGGGGCGGCGCGGCAGCGGCGGGGCGCGCGCTGCTGGCCCTCGGCACACCGCGTTGCGAAGGCGTTTGAGGCGTGGAAAAGCGGACTTTTCCATCCGCGATGGCGCGCGCGGTCTCGCGCGCCAAACGTGCGAGGGCACGGCGCGCCGCGGAGCGATTGACGGGGATCAGCGCGGCTTCGAGCTCTTCGACGACGTGGGCCACGCCCTTGTCGCCTTCGTCGCGCGGACGCGCGGCCGCACGCAGACCGGGCATGGTGCCCACCGAGCGTTCGAGGAGCGTGCCGAGCAACGCGCGTAGCGACGCGGCGGCCTCCATGGGTGGCACGACGTCGCGGCCGTGCGAGACCGCGACCGTGCCCTCCGCGGAGAGGCTCACCTTCGCTAGATCCAGCCGAAAAGGCGCATGGATCGTCGCGTCACCGATGGCCAGCGCAAGGTAGCCGGAGGTCTCGGGCACGAGCGATGCGGCCCTCGCGGAGGCCGCGTGGATTACCTGTTCGAGCGTCACCGATGTCGCGCTCATGATGTCTCCTCGGGTGCGGCCTTCACGCGACGCACGGGCAATCCCGCGCGAAAGAGGTGCTCTTTGGCCTCGTGAATGGCGAAGTGGCCATCGTGAAAAATGGAAGCGGCGAGGGCCGCGTCGGCCCCGCCTTCGCGCAAACCTTCGACCAAATGCTGCAACGTCCCCACGCCCCCGGAGGCGATGACGGGCACCGGGACGCTCGAAGAAACCGCTCGTGTCAGCGGCAAATCGTAGCCCTCGCGCGTGCCGTCACGGTCCATGCTGGTGAGTAGAATTTCACCCGCGCCGAGCTCGACGATGCGCTTCGCCCAGGCGAGCGCATCGAGGCCGGTGTCGCGGCGACCACCGTGGGTCCACACGGTCCAACCCTCGGCAAGAGCGCCGTTTTCGTCGCGGCGGCGCCGCGCGTCGATGGCCACGACGATGGCCTGCGAGCCCCAACGGGCGGCTGCACGGCTCACCAAGTCGGGCTCGTGAATCGCCGCCGTGTTGATGGCGACTTTGTCGGCGCCCGCGTGAAGCAGCGCAAAAATGTCGTCTTCTTTGCGCACGCCACCGCCCACCGTGAGGGGCACCAAGATCACCTCGGCGGTGCGTCGGACGACGTCGAGCAGGATGTCTCGCTCCTCGTGCGAGGCCGTAATGTCGAGGAACGTGATTTCATCGGCCCCCTCGGCGTCGTAGCGAACGGCGCACTCGACGGGGTCCCCCGCGTCACGCAAGCCCACGAATTGGACGCCTTTTACGACCCGTCCATCCTTCACGTCGAGGCAAGGAATGATGCGCTTCGCGAGCACTCGAGGGCGCATACCAGAGCCCCTCTGGCCGGGCCAAGTCCGCGGACAAGCGCGAGACCCATCCCCTCTTGGACGGCACGGAAGTACATTGGTGCGCCATGGCGCCCTGCCCCTTCTGCGGCAACCCCTCGCTCGCTGGTGCAATCCGTTGCACCGCTTGCGGCAGGGATTTGCGCGTGGACGGAGAATCGGCGCCGACGCTCGTGGATAGCGCGCCCTATGGCGCCCAGGCCGCGCGCACGCAGGTGATTGGCTCTTTCGCCGACGCAGGCGACGATCCTAGCGCGGCGCGCACCCTCGTCATGGGACCGCGAGCCGCGCCCGTCGCGCCGCCACCGCCGCCCTCCCAACCTTCGGCGGGGGCGCCCCCACCCGTCGGTATCACGAAGACCTTGGTCGGCGGAATTCGCCTGGATCAAAGGCTGGGGCCGGCCATCCGCAATCCCGCTGACAGGGTCCCGCCCGCACCGCCATCGTCGTCACCTCGCCTCGAGCCCAAGGACGCGACGAGCTCACGTGCGAAGAGCGAGCCTCGCGAGATGGGCGAAACGCTGCTGCCCGACATGGCCTGGCAGGCCAAGTTGATGGCCAAGCGCGACCTCCGCCTGCACCCCAAGAAAGCGCCGCGGCCGCCCCAAAAGCGCGCCCCCAAACGGCGCATGGATCGCTCGACGTGGTTGCTCCTCGCGGGGGCCGTAGTCGCCCTCGCGGCCATCACGTTCGTGGCCTTGCGCGCCACGCGCTCACCGCTCTCGCTGCGTGTGGGCGCCGACCCGCAAGGGCGCCCGTTGCTCCTGATGCAGTGCCCCTCCTGCGCCGACGGCACCGTGGTGACCGCGTGGGGCATCGAAACCGTCCTGCGTGGAGGCGTCGGATCCGCTGCATTTCCAGGGGATCCCGAGGTTGGCGAAGTGGCCGTCCCGATCACGTTGACGGCCGGAGACGATCACGACGACGTGTCGATCAACGCGGAGGTCCCCTACCGAATCCGCGTCGATCCATCGACGCTCGGCGGCGATAAGCCCGCGATCACGGTGGCCGTCGAGCTCCGCGAAGGCACCAGCATCGAGGTGTCGGGACGGCCGCTCAACGTCATCAAGGGCACGGCGAGCACGGCGGTCGACGTCACCGAAGCTTGCACCGCCCCGGGCGAAGGGCCGCTCGTCGTCGATATTCCGTACGTGGTCAGCGAGGCAGGCGCCAGCGCGGAGCCCGGCACGCTGCACCTCGTGGTTCCGCGCGCGCCGCTGACGTTGCACGCGCCCGGACCGCGCGTGGTCATCGATGGGCCGTCGTTCGAGCTCGCGGGGGTCACGGCGCCCGCCGGTCGGATCGTAGTCGCCGGACGGCCCATTACCGTCGGTCCCGACGGCGTGTTTCGGCAAACGATGAATGTGTCGTCCCTCGGTCGCACGCAGATCGACGTGCGCGCGTTGCTCGACGGTTACGCCCCGCGCATCGTGCGCATCGCCGTGGAGCGCGTCGCCTCCTTCGAGAGCGCGGCCATCGCCTTCGTCGCCAACGCCCCCGCACGTCCCGCCGACGTCCGCGCGGATCCAGCCTCTTTTGCGGGGCAAATGGTGGCTTTGACGGGCAAGCTACGGACGGTCGAACGGGGAGCACGAACCACCGCGACGCTCGATCTCGGCTCCGCAGGCGGCTGCGCGGACAACGTGGACGCATGCAACGTGCGCGTGATCAAAGGGGGTCCCTTCTTGCACGAGGTGGGTCAGAACATCCGCGTGTTCGGCCGCGTGCGCGGCGCTGGTAGCGACGGAATGGCGGAAATCGAAGCCGATTTCACGCTCGGAGCAGCTCGTTGAAGCTCGACGATCCGACGCGCTCCGACGCGAGCCACTCGGCGCCAACGCATGCGGACACCATGCCCATCGGCTACGCGCCGACGGTGCCTCCGCCTGAAGCGGTCTCATCGAACGCGCTCACGCAGGTCCAACCGAACAGTGGTCCCCGCTCTGTCCCGGGCGACTCCTTGGCTTCGGGGCGCGTTTCTTCCGAGGTGTTCGACACCCTGGAGGTGCCCGCCGCCGACCCGCTGCTAGGCGTCGTCGTCGCCGAGCGCTACCGCATCATCGAGCCGCTCGGCCGCGGCGGCATGGGCATCGTTTACAAAGTCGAGCACACGCGCATCGGCAAGCTCCTCGCCATGAAGCTCTTGACGGGCGAGCTCTCGCGCAACCCGGACGTCGTTCGCCGCTTCAAGCAAGAGGCCCTGACAAGCTCCAAGCTCTCCAGCCCCAACACGGTTCAGGTCTTCGATTTTGGTGTTTACGAGGGGCTCACCTACCTCGTGATGGAGCTCGTGTTCGGGGAAGATTTGGGGCGCGCGCTGCGCGCTGGGCCAATGCCGTTTCCGCGCCTGGCGCGCGTGGTGATTCAGGTTTGCAACGCCCTCGCCGAGGCCCACCAAAAGGGCATCGTGCACCGCGACATCAAGCCCGAGAACGTGATGCTCATCCGCGCGAAGGACGGGACCGACATCGCGAAAGTGCTCGATTTCGGCCTCGCAAAGCTGCGCGAAGGCTCCGAGCTCAACGACCTCACCAGCCAAGGGGCGATCGTTGGCACGCCCTATTTCATGTCGCCCGAGCAAATCCGAGGCGAAAACGTCGACGCGCGCAGCGACATCTATTCGCTCGGCGGTCTCATGTATCGCGCGCTCACCGCCCACTACCCCTTCAACGGCGCGACGCCGATGTCGGTGCTCACAAAGCACCTCCACGACGAGCCGATCGCGCCGGACGAGCGCTTTCCGGCCCTCGGCATCTCGATCGGCGCGAGCGGCATCGTGATGCGCATGCTCGCGAAGGATCCGGCCAAGCGCTTCGCGCGCGTCGAGGAGGTGCAGCAGGCGCTGGTGGAAGAGATTCGCGCGCTCGGCGCCAGCGGCATCGAGGTGCTGCTCGACTCGGGGGCGCTGCGCGACCTTGTTGCGAAGGGCAAAGCGGAGGTCGCCGCGACGGGCAGGCAAAATCCGGGGGCGGTCATCGCCACGCGCGACGAGGTCGAGGCCTATGAGCGCAAACTGCGACGACAGCGCTACACGGCCCTCGCGACCTTCATCGTGCTTTTGCTCGCGGTGGCCGGGGGGATCACGAAGTTCGTGCTCTCGCGGCCGGCCGGACCGCTATTTACGGGCGGCGAGGTCGAGCCCAACAACGCCGCGGCCGAGGCCACGCTGGTCCCCTTCGGAGAGGACGTCTCGGCTTACCTCGGCAAGCGCATCGATCCGCAAAAGGGCGACCGCGATTTTTTCGCCTACGAAGTGCCCGAGAGCACGCCCGATCCGGTGACGTTCGTGCGCCTCGCGGTGACGGCGCTGCCCAACATCCCGCAGTGCACCCTGCTCTACAAACAGGGGCTTTCCACGCCGCTCGCCCAATATTGCGTGGGTCGGCCTGGAAAAGACCTGGTGCTCGACGCCATGCGCCTCGAGCCGGGGGGCTACTTCATCGCGGTCATGCAAGACATGGATCCCTACGGCGCGCCCACGCTGCCCTTCGTGCTCGAAAATGTCTCGGACGCGTACACCGTGTCCTTCGGGCCCGCGACGGCCGCGCCCGACGAAGAGGTCGAGCCCAACGATCGGGTTCAATCCGCGAACGCCGTGATGATGGATAGCCCCTTGCGTGGAGCCCTCTCCTACGCCCACGACGAAGACGTTTTTTGCGCTCCACCTTCGGAGACCGCGCCCGTGCGCTTTCGCATCGAAGATGTCGTGCGCGCCGCGGGGAGCGTGCTCGAAGCGACGCCCATCACCGGAGCAGGCGAAGGCGTGCCGGTGCGCATCCACGCCGCGCGGGGGAGCGCACCGACGACGAGCGATACGCAATCGCCCTGGCAGAGCGAGCCCCTCGCCGCGCTGCCCGACGAGCCGCGTTGCGTGCGCCTGCGTTTGGTGGCCGATCCCTGGTCTTCGGCGGCGGTGCGCCTCACGCCGATCGGCGGCGCCGAGCACTACACGGTCACGCTCTCGCGCGTGGTGAGCGACCCATGACGATCCCCCGAGCCTGCTGCCAAGCCGCATTTTTCGCGGCCGTCGCAATCGTTTCAGCTCAAACGATCTCCGCGCACGCCGACGACGTTGATCCCTGGATCCCCGGGACCATCCACCTCGGCACGGCCCCGGGCCCCGCCCCGGGCGATCGTTTCGACGCGCGCCGCACGGGCCAAGCCTCCACGACCTTCCCCGAGCGGCCCGTCGAGGTGTGGCGTCGCCAGCTCGCCGGCGGCATCGACCTGCCGCCCGTCATCGACGGGAGCGGCGGCATCATCGTCGCGCAGACGACGCCCGAGATCGTGCGCTTCGGGCCCGACGGCAAGGAGGCCTTTCGCGTCCTGCTCGACGCGGCTCCAGCGACGTCGCCCGCGATCCTGAGCAGCGGCCTCACCTTCGTCGTGACCACGTCGGGCCGCGCGTTCGGCATACGCGCCTCGGGGACCTTCGCGTTCTCGACACCGCTCGGGATCCGCGGCCGTGACATCGAAGCCCCGCCGCTAACGCGCGGCGATGGCGGCGCGGTGATCGCCGCAGGAAGGGAGCTCGTGGTCATCGACGCCAGCGGCGTAACGGGCGTCCGCGCGCTGCTGCCCGGACGCGCGGTCGGTGCCCTCCTCGAAGGCCCGGAGGGCATCTTGGCGACCACGGAGACGGGCGAGGTGTGGGCCCTGAAACCGCCCCTCGCGACGGCGCGAAACCTGGGCTCCTTCGGTGCTCCCGTGCGACGCGGTGCGGTGCGGCTCGACGCGCGCACGCTGCTCGCGGTGGTCGAGGGACAGCACCTCGTCGCCCTCGATTTGCCTACCGGAACCACGCACCGCATCGCGACCGCCGCGGGGCAGGGCTCGATCGAAGGACCGCCGACCATCGACACGAAGCGCGGCCTCATCTTCGTCACCAACAGCGCAGGTCAGCTCTTCGGCATCGACGCAGGCGGTGGCATCCGCACGACGTTGCCCCTCGATCCGACCCTGGCGAGCTTGTCGGGATCGGCGGCGATCGCGGCCCTCGCGGAGGTCAAATCGAGCCCACCGCTCGTGCTCGACGCGGCGGGAAAGCTCGCCTTCGCGCGGATCAGCGGCCGCGTGGGCGTCGTCACGCGCGAGGGTGCGATCGTCGTGGCGCGGGAGCGCCTTTGCGCAACGCCCATCGCGGTGCTCCCCGCGGGCCCCAACGAGCTCGTGGTGGCCTGCCGCGACGGTGCGATTTGGAAGCTCGGAACAGCAACGGACGCGCCCGACGTCCCCGCCGCAACACCCGCGGAAGACGAAGAGCCCGTAGATCCTTGACGCCTTGGGTGTCGCGTGGTCTCTCGCGGTAAGCGGCGATGGCAGAAGATCCCCTCGAAAAAAAGGCTCCCGACGAGGGCTCGGCGTCCGGCGAACGGGCCTCTTCCGAAGGCGAGGCGACCCCCGCAAAACAGGAAAGCCGCCTGCGTGTGTTCGGCAAGAACGCCGCCGTCATGCTGGTGAGCTTGCTCGTCGCGTGGCTCCTCATCGAAATCGTGATGGCGGTGTTTGGCTTCGACCAAACGGCCTCCATTTACACGGGTGACCGAGACACGGGCTGGGCGCTGCGACCAGGCGCCGAGGGCTACCAAATCGGTGAGGCCAAGCAGTACGTCACCATCAACTCCGACGGCCTGCGTGACCGCGAGCACGCCGTGCAAAAGCCCGCCGACACGCTGCGCATCGCGGTCCTCGGCGACTCGTTCTCGGCGGCCCTCGAGGTGCCCCAAGACAAGGCGTATTGGGCCGTGTTGGAGAGCAAGCTCGGCGCCTGCTTCGCGCCCAAGAAGGTCGAGGTCATCAACTTCGGCGTGGGCGGCTTTGGCCAAAACCACGAGCTTATGATGCTGCGCAGCCGGGCCTTCAAGTACCAGCCCGACCTCGTGCTCCTCCAAGTGTTTCTCGGGAACGACATCTTCAACAACTCCAAAGAGCTCAGCAAAGGCTCCGATCCGGCGGTGCCGTTCTTTCAGCTCGCGGGCGACAAGCTGGTGCTCGACGACTCGTTCCGCGGACTTCCGAACCTCGATCAGGGGCACATCGACTTCGTCAACTTCGCGAGCGACCTGATGAACCACTCGCGCTTGGCGCTGCTCATCGCGTCTTCCAAAAAGGCCATGGACAGGCAGGGAGTGGCGACGGCCGTCGAGGGTGGAAAGCTCGACGCGAATGACCTCGACCCGGGCCCCAAAGAGCGCCCGCTGTTCTCGGCACCGACCACGCCCGCGCTGATCGAGGCCTGGCAAATCACGGAAGCCTTGCTGTCGTTGATGAACGCCGAGGTGAAGGACAAGGGCGCCTCGCTCTGGATCACGACCCTATCCATGCAGGCGCAGGTGTTCCCCGATGCGGCCAAACGTCAGGCCCTGGCAACGAAGCTCGGGGTGCCGGACCTCTTCTACCCGGACAAGCGCGTGCGCGAGCACGCACAAAAAGAAGGCATTCCGGTGGTCACGCTGGCGCCGCCGATGGCCGACTACGCCGACCAGCACCACGCCTTTCTGCACGGTTTTCCGACCAGCGCGATGGGCGTCGGTCACTGGAACGAAGAGGGGCACCGCGTCGGTGGTGAGCTGATAGCCGAAGCG
Organism: uncultured Polyangiaceae bacterium; assembly: GCA_964383995.1. Classification (GTDB taxonomy): domain Bacteria; phylum Myxococcota_A; class Polyangia; order Polyangiales; family Polyangiaceae; genus CAYLJT01. Next base: position 1,374 of record CAYLJT010000020.1, on the reverse strand, counting down.
ATGTGCGCCGCTCTCGCGCAGAAAAAGCCTTAATTACAAGCAAATTTACGATGAGCGAACGTTCCGTCTCCGCCAAGCGCGTCGCCGACTCGATCACCACGATGACGCAGTTCGTGCTGCCCTCGAACGCCAACGCGATGGGCACGGTGTTCGGCGGTCAAATCCTGGCCTGGATGGATTTGTGCGCCGCCATCTGCGCGCAGCGCCACACGGGCCAGATCGTGGTCACCGCGGGTATAGACGACTTGTCCTTCGATCGCGGCGCCAACATCGGCCAGGTGGTGCACGTCACTGCGCGCATGACGGCGGCCTTTCGCAGCTCGGTCGAGCTCTACGTCACCGTCGAGGGCGAAGACGCCGTGCGCGGCGAGCGCTGGCCCTGCGTGACGTCGTTCATGACCTTCGTGGCCATCGACGAGGCCCGTCACCCGGTGTCGGTTCCCGCCCTGATTTTGGAAACGGACGAGGAGCGACGCGCGGCGCAAGACGCCGAGGAACGCCGCTCCATTCGCCTCGCGCGCAGGCACGCGGAGCGGCGGCCATGAGCCGCTTCCGTGGCGCTGCCCCGCTGCTCGCCATGATGCTCACGAGCGCCACCGCCGTGGGCGACACGAAGCCCAGCGACGACATCCCCGTGGCCGTCGTCGACCTGCACTTCGACCTGCCCTGGCACGTGCATTTCAAGGGTCGCAAGCCCGATCTCAAAGAGGGCGCGGGCAACGCCGACGCCCTGCGCGCGGGGCACTACGCCGCGATCGTGTTGCCCATCTACCTCCCCGACAAGGTGCGCCCCGAGGGGCCGAGCATCGCCGACGCCGAGGCCGTGCTCGCCACCATCGAAAACCTCGCGCAACAAAATCAGCTCTTTTTGCCGCTCCGATCCAGCCACGCCGAGCCCGACCGCATCAGCACCTGGCTCGCCATCGAAGGCGCTGGGGCCTTCGCCGCCGACCCTTCGGCCATCGACGGTTTCATCGAGCGCGGCGTGCGCCTCATCGGGCCGGCGCACGCGGCCAGCACCGCCTTCGCCACCTCGGCCACCGGAAAAGACCTGGGCTACGGCCTCTCCGACGCGGGCAAAGCCTTCTGCAAACGCATCTACGAGCACGGCGCGTTGGTCGATGTCTCGCACCTCTCGGACAAGGCCTTTGCGGATCTCGTCCCGATCGCGAAGGAGGCGGGCGCGCCCATCGTCGCCACCCATTCGAGCGCCCGCGCGCTCGCCAAAAGCCCACGCAACCTCACCGACGCTCAGTTGCGAATCATCGCCGAGTCGGGCGGCATCGCCGGGGTCAACTTCCACAGCCCCTTCGTCACGGACGCGCCCGAAGCCACCCTCGACGACGTGGTGCTCCAGGTCGAGCACATGGTCAA
>CAYLJT010000019.1:0-25165 GCA_964383995.1 uncultured Polyangiaceae bacterium | reverse complement strand
GACACGTTCCCCCTCGGCGATAGCTCGGGGACTCAGATCACCTCCGGATGCGCCTATCCCAACATGGTGAAGACGAGCGACATCGCGGGCGACGACGCCTACGAGCCGCACGTCTCGGAGGGCATCGGAGCCTCTGCGCGCAACGAGTTCTTGTGCTTGAGCGCGGGGGCCAACGACGTCGTCGTGGATCAGAGCGCCTTCATCCACTCCATCGGCCTGCTCCCCAACGACTACGCGTTGATGGGTCACGACGGCACGGCTGTGATCTGGTCGCCTCGCTCCAACATCACGCTCTACGGCGACACGGCGATGGTGACTGCCGCATCGCGCCTCGGTGTGCTCATCGCCCTCGGCACCGACTGGATGCCCACGGGCTCGATGAACCTTTTGCGCGAGCTGCGCTGCGCGGACTACCTCAATTCCACGCACTACGACGGCTATTTCAGCGATCGCGACCTGTGGGCGATGGTCACCATCAACGCCGCCAAGGTCACCGCCACCGACGACGTGATCGGCGATCTCGCGTCGGGGCTCACCGCCGACATCGCGATCTTCAACGGCGCGACGAACAGCGACTACCGCGCGATCATCGACGCTGAGCCGGAAGACGTGGCGCTCGTCATGCGTGGCGGCAAAGTGCTCTACGGCGACGATACGGTGGTCAGCGCGATCCCCAACACGGGCGCCTGCGATGGCATCGACGTGTGCAGCACGCAAAAGGCCCTCTGCGCCCAGGGCGACATCGGCAAGAACCTCGCCGCGCTGGAGCAGTCCGTAGGCTCGATTTACGCGGCGTTCTTCTGCGGGTCGCCCACCAACGAGCCCTCGTGTGTGCCTTCGCGGCCTGTCTCGGTCAACGGCTCTTCGGTGTACGCAGGCCCCGTCGCCGGCGACATGGACGGCGATGGCATCGCCGACGGAACCGATCTCTGTCCCACGGTGTTCAGCCCCATCCGGCCCCTCGACGCGGGCGTTCAGCCCGATTTCGACGCCGACGGCGAGGGCGACGCGTGCGATCCCTGTCCGCTCGATCCCAACACCACCACCTGCTCGATGTACGACCCCGCCGACACCGACGGCGACGGCGTGCTCAACGCGACCGACAACTGCCCCAACGCATCCAACGCGGCGCAGACCGACTCGGACAACGATCTCAAGGGCGACGCTTGCGACCTCTGCCCGATGGTCGCGAACCCGGGCAACGCGGCCTGTCCCTTCACGATCTACGAAATGAAGAACGGCACCGTGCCTGCGGGCTCGCAAGTGGCCGTGCAAAACGTGATCGTCACGGGCGTCGCAGCCACGGGCTTCTTCATCCAGCACAAGCTCGGCGACGCCGCCTACATGGGCGCGGACTACTCCGGAATCTACGTGTACTCGCCGGGCAACACGCTGCTCGAAGGGGATCGCATCAGCATCTCGGGCGCGGTCCTTCAGGACTACTTCGGCCAGCTTCAGCTCTCGACGCCGGTCTTCACCGTCGACGCGTCGCTCGGTGAGGCGCTCCCCGATCCGGTGATTGAGACGCCCGCCAACATCGCGACCGGAGGCATCCACGCCAAGGCCCTCGAGGCCGTGCTCGTCGAGGTGCACGACGTGGCCGTGACCAACATCAAGCCCGACGCTTCGAACACGAACGAGTTCGTCGTCGACGGCATCCTTCGGGTCAACGACCTCATCTACCTCGCCACGCCGTTTCCCGCTCTGGGCGACACCTTCAGCGTCGTTCGTGGCCTCCTCAACTACCGCAACAACGACTCGAAGATCGAGCCGCGCGGCGCCTCCGATCTGGTGTCCGGTCCGCCCACGCTCAAGGTTTTCGCCCCCGCCACCTCATTCACCCGTGTCGGCGACATGGGTGCGCCCACGTTCCCCACACCGCTCACGGTGACCCTGTCGAGCGCCACACCGACGGATCTATTTGTCTCGGTCACGTCGAGCGATCCGTTGTCCCTCGACGTGGTCGGCGGCGGCGTCGTGGTGCCGGCCGGTCAAGCGAGCGCCCAGGTGCTCGTGGACGCGCTGGCGCCGAGCGCCGCGGTCACGCTGACAGCCTCCCTCGCTGCGGTCACGCTGTTCGCCGATGTGACGGTCCTCGACGTCACCGACGTGCCCACGACGGTGACCCTCTCCCCCGCCGCGAGCACCATCGGTCTTGCGGGCACGGCACCCTTGACCGTCACGCTCGATCTCCCCGCGCCCGCGGGCGGTGTATTCGTCGACATCGCGATCACACCGAGCGACGCGGGCACCGTCCCCGCGCAGGTGTTTGTCTCGGACAACATGCTCTCCGCCACGTTTGACTACGTGGACGCGGGCCTGGTCGCGCAGACCGTCACCGCGACGGCGACCCTTGGGGGCTCCATGTCCACGGCCACCATCGACGTCCTCGCCGTGGTCGGCAAGCTCGCGATCAACGAGGTCGACTACGACCAGACGGGCACCGACCTGAACGAGTTCGTCGAGATCTTCAACGGCAGCAGCTCCCCCGTGGACCTCTCGACGCTCGCCCTCGTGCTCGTCAACGGCGCCAATAGCACGGAGTACAAGCGCGTCGATCTGGCGCCCGCCGGCACCCTCGCGGCCGGTCAGTTCCTGGTCGTCGGTGCTGCCATTGTCAACGTCCCGGCCGGCGCCCTGAAGGTCAACTTCGCCGCCGCCCAAGACAACGTTCAAAACGGCGGTCCCGACGCGATGGCGCTCATCGACACCGCGGCGGGCACGGTGATCGACAAGCTCACCTACGAAGGCAGCGTCACCGCTGGCAACATCAACGGTATCGGCGCCATCAGCTTCGTCGAGATGAGCCCCCCCCTCGTCTCCGATTTGGGCGCCGGCGCCATGTGCCGCTTGCCCGACGGCGTCGACACCGATGACCAGTCCGTCGATTGGTTCTTGTGCGCCGCGCCCACGCCCGGCGCGCCGAACGCTCCGTGAGCACGAGCGCCTCGATTCCCGCGAACGAGGCGCTAACCCACCCGCAGCAACACCTTCCCGAAGGGCGCGTTCGAGGCCACGTGCGCGTGGGCCAAGGCCGCGTCTTTCAGATCGAAGACCTTGTCGATCACGGGCAACACGTCGCCCTTCGCGATCCACTCGCGGAGGTTGTGATCGAGCAGCACGGCCGAGGCGATCTTCCCTTCGAGCGGCCGCGCCCGCAGCGTGGTTCCGAGCAAACGAAGTCGTTTGAACAGCAACAATCTCAGGTCGAGCTCGGACACCGCGCCCGCGAGCAACCCCACCATCATCACGCGCGCGCCGGTCGCCGCGCAGGCCAGCGTGTCCGGCAGATAGCCACCGCCCACCAAGTCGAGCACCACGTCGACGCCCCGTCCGCCGGTCGCGCGCAGCACGTCGTTGGCGAACGCATTGCCCTTCGGGACCACCACCTCGTCGGCCCCGAGCTCTTTGCAGCGCTGCACCTTGTCCGCGCTCCGGGTGGTCCCGATCACGCGGCAGCCCAAGGCCTTTCCGATTTGTACGCCGGCCGTGCCGACGCCGCTGCCCGCCGCGTGCACGAGCAGCGTGTCCCCGGGCGCGAGGCCCCCTTGCGTCACCATCGCGTCGTAGGCCGTGATGGCGGCCTCGGGCAGGGCGGCGGCCGCTTCGTCGCTCAGGCCCTCGGGGATTCGCGCGGTCTCCCGCGCGTGAACCACGAGGCGCTCCGCGTAGGTTCCACCGCCCGCCAGGCCATAGACGCGCTCCCCGACGCGCCGCTCGGTCACACCGGCGCCGACCGCTTCCACCATGCCCGCGTACTCCAGCCCTGGAATCTCCGCCGGACTGCCGGCGGGCGCCGGATAGAAGCCCGCTCGTTGCAGCAGGTCGGCGCGATTGACGCCGGCATAGTTGATTTTCACGACGACATGGCCGGGCGGTGGCGTGGGCTCGGGCACCTCACGCAGCTCCAGCACCTCGGGTCCCCCGGGCTCTCGAATCCAAATGGCGCGCATCGCGCAACGCTCCTCGCCGCCGCCTCCTCTGTCAACCTTCGCCGGCCGTCCTTGGCTCTACGGCGAGTATCGCGCTATCATGAGGCTCTTTCTTGGCTGTGGCCTTCCACCATCGAGGCGTTCCATGCGCGTTGCCCCCCTGACGTTGTTCGGCATTTCCTTCGCGATAACGGGCGTTTTTGTGGCCTGTTCCGCAAGCAACGAGAACAACGGGTTCGACACGGCGAGCGACGCGAGCACCGCCACGACGGGAGCTACCACCACGTCGTCCGGCTCGGGGCAGGGGGGAGACATCGGGTTCGACGGCGGCATGGTTGGCTCGGGCGGCGGCGCACCGGTCTGCGATTCCAGCCCCGACATCGACGGTGACGGCGACGGTTTCACGCCCAACCAGGGCGATTGCAACGACTGCGATCCCAACGTGAGCCCCAACGCGGTGGAGGTCATCGCCAGCGCCGAGGGCGCAGGCGGCGGTCCTCCCGTTCCCATCGACGAAGACTGCGACGGCACCATCGACAACATCCCACCGCCCTGCGACGACAACATCCCTGTCGACACGGCCAATCCCATCGACGGAGCGAAGGCGGTCGGTCTGTGCAAGATGAGCCAGGGCCCCGGCGACTGGGGGGTGCTCGAAGCCCAGTGGGTCTTGCCCGACGGCTCGGCGCCGCCCTCCGGCAGCGCGCTCGTCAACTTCCACCTGGGCCACGGCGTGCTCGACCACTTCGGAAACAGCAACAACGTGCAAGAGGGCAGTCACATGTTGGCCCTCTCCAGCGGCGCCGCGCGCAACCCCACCGACCCCGACTACCAAAGTGTCAACGGCTTCGACAAGGGCATCACGTTCGGTCACCCGCAGGGGTTTCCGAAGGAGTCTCCCGCCTGTCCAGGCACCATTACAGGTCAGCCCCACGACGGCGCGGGGCTCGAAGTGTCCATCATGACGCCCGCCAACGCCCAGGGCATCGCGTTCAACTTCAACTTCTTCACGTTCGAGTGGCCGGGCTACGTCTGCAGCACCTACAACGACTTCTTCGTGGCCCTGCTCACGCCCTTCCCGGCTGGCCAGCAGGACGGCAACATCTCCTTCGACAGCCAGGGCAACCCGGTCAGCGTCAACAACGCCTTCCTGGAGGTTTGTGGCTGCGGAACGGGCAGCCCGCCCGCCCCGCCCGGGTGCAACGCGGGGGGCAAGACCTTCCCATGCCCGCTCGGCAACACGAGCCTGATCGGCACGGGCTTCAGCGCCAGCGATCCGGACGCTTTTGGTCAGGATCACGGCTCGACCTACTGGCTCCAGACCACCGCCCCCGTGGCGCCCAACAGCCTGATCACCATTCGCTGGGGCGTGTACGACTCGGGTGACGGCGTGCTCGACACGACCACCTTGGTGGACAACTGGCAGTGGATCGCGACGCCCGGCACGGGCGTCGGGACGAACCCCGTCGAAGATCCGAAATAGCCATGAAACGGGGCGCTTTTGCCCTCTTCCTGACCTTCCCCAGCTTCGTCTTGGGTTGTGGGTCGAGCGGCAGTGTCTCCCCTACGACGCAAGGTGCGGGGGGAGGTGTGCTCACCGGAGCTACCACGGCCACCAGCTCTGGGGACAGCACCTCGGTCTCCTCGACCACCTCCAGCACCAGCAGCTCGTCTGGAAGCGGCGGGGCGGGTGGAGGCGGGGGTGCGTTGCCCTTCGTTTGCTCGGGAAAGAGCGCAAAATCGGGCACCGACCTGCTGACCCTCATGCACGACGGCGTCGCGCGCACGGCGCTGGTCCACGCCCCGGAAGGTTACGACCCCACGCAAGGCACCATGCTGGTCGTCAACCTGCATGGCTTCAGCTCCGACGCACCGCAAGAAGAGCTGCTCAGCAAGATGACGCCCCTGGCCGATGAGCGCGGCTTCGTGGTGGCCTACCCCTACGGTGTGCTCAACAGTTGGAACGCAGGTCAGTGCTGCGGAACGGCTTGGACGAACAGCGTCGACGATGTGGGCTTCATCAACGCCTTGCTCGACGAGATCGCCAACGAATATTGCATCGATCCGAAGCGCATCTTCGCGACCGGCATGTCGAACGGCGGCTTCATGAGCCACCGCCTCGGGTGCGAGCTTGCCACGCGCTTCGCGGCCATCGCCCCGGTCGCGGGGGTGCTCGGCATTCCGCCCGAAAACTGCACCCCTCCGCGGGCGGTGCCGATCATCGACTTCCACGGCACGGGCGATCCCATCGTGCCCTACGACGGCGGCGTGCCCCTCGTGCAGTGGGACACGGGCGGCCTCCTCGACTTTCCGTCGGTGGACGAGACCATGGACGTCTGGGCGACCATCGATGGTTGCGACGGTGGTCAGGAAATCAGCTACCAGAACGGCGACACCACCTGCGTGCGCTGGCTCGGCTGCAAAGAGGGGTCGGAGGTCATCCGCTGCGCGTCGGAGGGCGCGGGGCACACCTGGCCGAGCGGTCTGGATCTACCCGGTACGTCCCACGACATCGACGCCAGCGCGACGATGGTCGACTTCTTCGAGGCGCACCCGATGCCTTGATGGCAAGGTGGGGAAGGAAGCCCGCGTGTCTGCCCCCGATCTTACCTTCCAGGTAGACGACCTTACGAGCCCCGAAATTCGCGCGCTCATCCGCCGTCACCTGACGGGCATGCACGCAAATTCACCGCCCGAGCTGGTGCACGCCTTCGACATCGAACGGCTCAAGCAACCGGGTCTGACCTTCTGGTCGGCCTGGCGCGGCGAGGCGCTCGCGGGCTGCGGTGCGCTCAAACGCCTCGACGCAGAGCGCGGTGAGCTGAAGTCGATGCGCGTCGCGGACGCCTTCCTGGGCCAGGGCGTTGGGCGCGCGATCCTCCAACACATCATGGCAGAAGCGCGGGTGATGGGCCTCGCCTCCCTGTGGTTGGAGACCGGCTCGGGGCCCGCCTTCGAGCCCGCGATCCACCTGTACGAGAGCGCTGGGTTTACGCGCTGTGGGGCCTTCGAGGGCTACGACGACAACCCGTTCACGGTCTTCATGACCCGGGCGCTGTAGGTCGGCGGTTCCGCCGTTCAGCGAAGGGCATCGGGAAGCGGCGCCGGGACCGGACGGCGCGCTTTCGACGTCGGCCCTTGACCCCGTCGAAAAAGTGGAATAGTTATTCCAATCGTGAACCTGGCCTCGGACAGCTCGGCGGCGAGCATTCGCAAAAGCGCCCTAGAAGCGAAGGTGATCGACGCGGCGCTCGCGCTCTTTGCGGAACGGGGCTATCACGGAACAACAATTCCACAAGTCATGGCAAAGGCGGGCATCGGCGCCGGCTCCCTGTACCGCCTCTTCGAGAGCAAAGAGGCCTTGGTCAACGCCGTCTTCCGTAGCGCCAAACGGCGCCTCGAGCGGGCCCTGCGGGACGACTTCGATCTCGACGTCGAGCCGCACACGCTTTTCGGCGCCTTCTGGGGTCGCCTCACCGCCTTTGCGCGGGCCGAGCCGGTCACCTTTCGCTTCCTCGAGCTGCAAGATCATGTGCCTTACCTCGACGGCGAGAGCCGCAGCGTCGAGCTCGGGGTGCTCGGGCCCATCCTTGCCGTGTGCCTCGACCTGCAGCGCCGCGGCGGCCTGCGCGCCGACCTCCGCCCCGACGTCTTGATCGCGCTTGTTTGGGGCGCGTTCGTGGGGCTGATCAAGGCCGAGCGCCTCGGCTACCTGAAGGTCGACGAGGCCGTGAGCGGCATGGCTCGCGACGCCTGTTTCCGTGCCATCGCCCAAACCTTACCTTCCTAACCTTCCCACGCGGTCCAACCTTCCCAACCGGAGACCTCTCATGCAGACCCAAGACGCCGTCGTAAGTCGTCCTCGCGCCAATCCAAGCTCACCCCGGCTTGACCTAAACGCTCTGGCCCGGCGGGGCCTCGACGAGCTTCGCGCTTTGTACGACGCTGGCAAGGTCGCCGACGTCGCGCCCCTGGCGGGTCATCCGCGGGGCCGCATGTTGGCGGTCCGGGGTCTCGATCGCGGTCCCATCGCGGGCTTTTTGCGCTCCTTCGCGGGGGCCGATGGCTTCCCGTGGGGTGGCAAGAGCTTCTGGGGGCAGGGGGCTTCGGGCACCGGGGCCAACCGCGTCCACCTCGGCGGTCGCCACCAACTCTTCCCCTTCCACACGTACATCGGCGCTTCCAAGCTCGACGGCGCGCCCGCCATCATCCTCAACTACGACCTCCCCGACAACCCGGGTCTCATCCGCTCCATCCACGACGAGGTTCGGGAGGTCGACGAGGGGCTCTTCCTGGGCCCGGCCATGTGGAAGACCAAGGGCGAGCCGGTTCTGGTCCTGTGGTTCGCGCTCGACACCCATGTCCAGGCGGTGCCCATCGGCGGCGCGGTGGAGGCAAGGTGACGTTGCGCGCGTCGAGCGCGGCGCCGCACGTCCTGGTCACTGGCGCGGCGGGGGCCATCGGCGGCGCCTTCGCCCGGCAGTACGCCAAGGTCCACCCCGACGCGCGCTTCTCGCTCGTCGACGTGCACCTCGAAGGGGCGCAGCAAACGGCGCGTCAGGTGGGACCACGGGCCCACGCGGCGCGTTGGGATCTGGCTGCGCCCGAGACCCTGGAAGCGGCCTTGGAGGCGCTCGTGGCAGAACAGGGTGACGTCTCCGTCCTGGTCAACTGCGCGGGCATCATGGATGTGCGGTCCATCGCGGCGACGCCGCCCGACGTCGTGACGCGCATCCTCCGCGTCGACCTGGAGAGCCCCCTGCGGCTCATGGCCTTGACCGCACCTGCCATGCAGAAAATGCGGCGCGGCACGATCGTCAATGTGGCCAGCATGGCGGGTATCACGCCGCTTCTCGGCTGCACGTCTTACGGCGCCGCGAAGGCAGGTCTCGCCATGGCGTCGGAAATTGCGCGGCGCGAGCTCGCTCCTCACGGTGTCCAGGTCGTAACGGTGTACCCAGGCCCGGTCCGCTCGAACCTGGAAAAGCGCGCGCGGGCCCAGCTCGAAGACACCTGGGTCGCGCGCTGGATGCCGATGGGCGAAGCGGAGCCCCTCGCGCGTCAAATGGTAGAAGCTTGCGAGCACGGCCGCGCACGCGTCGTCTACCCACCGATGTACGAGCTGGCCCGCCGTCTCCCGGGGCTGGGCTCCTGGGTGACCGGCCTTCTTTCTCCGCGACCCACCGACGCCTGACTCCCGCTGTTCGGTCTTGGGTGGATCCGACATTATCCACCTTGGATCTGGAACGATCCGTTCGAGCAGCAAATAAACGCCGCAATCTTCGGTATTTTGTGGGAAGCACCTGGCAATTCAGGCACGGACCTTGTAGCGTCGAAGGCCATCGGAGGTCCTTATGCGCGCCTATGGTTTTGGCTTCGTTCTCGCGGCGGCGGTCCTTGGGGCGGGTCTCTTGCCGGTTGCTTGCGGCTCCGACGACGACGCCAGCAGCACGTCCGGCTTCGGGACCGGCGGTTCGACCTCCTCCGGTGGTGATGGCGGCGACCTCTTCGGGCAGGGCGGAGGAACCAGCGAAAGCCTCGTGCTGCAACCCCCTAGCGCGACCATCGACGTCGTCGACGGGGTCTCCAGCCCGGTCGACTTCAACGCCTACCTGGGTGCCAACGAAGTGGCGGTCACCTGGAGCACGGACTACACCTCCATCGCCGGGGTCGACGCCAACGGTCTGGTCACGGCCACCGGTGTCAAGGGTGGCGCGGTCGTCCTCTCCGCGGCGAGCGGCTCCTCCGGCGCGTCCGCGCCCATCACCGTCAACGTCAAGAAGACCATCAACGACGGTGGGGTCAGCCAGGGCGACATCGACATCCTGAAGGCCGCCGTCGACGTCGACCCGACCACGGTGTGGGCCTACCCCTACGATCGCACCGTCTTCCCGAAGGGCCTCGATGCGCCGCTCTTGATGTGGAACGGCGGAAACGCAGGGGACATTTATTACATCCACATGAAGGGCCAATACGCCGACATCGAGGTGGTCACCACGGCCGATCCCCCGGCCCGCTACCAGTTGCCTCTGGATGCCTGGCAGCTCCTGACCGAAAGTGGCAAGGGCGGCGATGTCAACCTGACCGTCACCCGGCTCGTGCCGGGCGCGGTGTCCGCCACCGTGGTCGTCAATCACACCTGGACGATCGCCCGTGGCAGCCTCAAGGGCACCGTCTACTACTGGTCGAACAACCTCGGGCGCATCATTCGCATCAAGCCCGGTCAGTCCGGCCCCGACGACTTCCTGGCGACCGCCGGTATCAGCGACAACTGCTCGACCTGCCACACCGTGTCGGCCAACGGCTCGACCTTGCTCATCGGCGGCGACGTGTCGACCTCGACGTTCGACCTGATCCAGGGCGCGGCGGCCTTCAGCGTGACCGCGGTCGGCAAGGCTGTCCGGAATTGGGCCATGCCGGCCGTGTCTCCGGATGGCAAGGTGCTCGTGGAGAACAACGCTGCCCTGCCCGGACCTCCCGGCGGGAGCGACGGCATGTGGAACGCATACACCGGCGAAAAGATCGTCGGCACGGGCCTCGACGGCGTCTTGCTCGACATGCCCGCTTTCGCGCCTTCCAGTAAGTACCTTGCCTACGTCGACCACACCACCCTCGGCCTCGGCTTCTTCTCGTTCGACGCGCAGACCAACCAGGTGTCCGGCGGCACGCCGCTCATCGACGCTGGCGCCGATCCCAATTGGAACGCCATTGCCTTCCCAAGCGTGTCTCCGACAACCACCGACGAGCTCGGCGAGCACACGCTCATCGTCTACCATCGTGGGCAATACCCAGCCTCCCTCGACACGCGCTACGGCCCGGGCGATCTGTACCTGACCAGCATCGAGACTCCCGGTACAGAATGGCGCCTGTCCGCCATCGACGGCGACAACTACCCGTTTGCGGCGGGCTCGCGCGATCTTACCCAAAACTACGAGCCGACCTTCGCGCCGGTCACCGCGGGCGGCTACGCGTGGGTGGTGTTCACCAGCCGCCGCACCTACGGCAACATGCTCACGGGCGACGCGACCGTGGTCAAGCAGCTTTGGGTGGCTGCCATCGACACCAACCCCGCCGACGGCGTCGACCCGAGCCATCCGCCATTTTGGGTGCCTGGACAAGACCTCAGCTCGCTCAACATGCGCGGCTTCTGGGCCCTCGATCCGTGCATTCCTGCCGGCGGTTTGTGCGGAGCCGACTCCGAGTGCTGCAACGGCAACTGCGCCAACGGCGTGTGCGAAGGGCCCGACCCGGGCGAGTGCGTGGAGAACGGCGACGCCTGCACCAGCGACGCCGAGTGCTGCGACCCGAACGCGGTGTGTAACGAAGGCGAGTGCGGTCCCAAGCCGCCCACGTAAATCTTACCTTGCTACGACCTCAGGGGCAGGTCTTGCTCGACCCCGTGCAGTTGAAATGCGCGGGGTCTTCGCACTGCCCCACCACCGGACAACATTCCAGAGGCTTGACGCACGGCGCGTAGCCCGGGGCATCGGGGCAGTTGCATTGGGGAGGTACGCTGGGTGGATCATCGGGTCCACCAGCGTCCCAGTTGTAGTTGTCGCCGCCCGCGCCGTCGCCGCCGGTTCCCGCCGCGGTCTCCGAGCTTTCTACGACAGCCTTCCCACCGCAGGCGACGCCGGACGTTGCAAATGCCCACGCACAAAGCCCGCAAAACGCGCTCCACGCAACGCGGCCAACTCTCATCGCGTCAAGATACGCCAATTCTGAATCTGCGGCACAGTTGAACTCAGGGAGCTTTGTGTTGCGCTCGGGCGCACGTTGGGCCATGCGGGCTCATGCGCACGCAGCAACGTCTCTTGGGCCTTTCGGCGGCGGCCGCCGCACTGACGCTCATCACCCTCCTCACCCCCGACGAGGCCCGCGCTGACGACTGCAATGGCCGAGACGCCCTGGTGGCCGATCTCGGGCTGCATGTCGTCGCTGTCGGCTACCAACATACCCTTGATTGCCAACTGACGCTCCAGGCGAGCGCCGGTCTCTATGCCCCTTGGACCGTCGACAAAGACGTACTCGACCTGGGCGGGGGCCACCGAGAGGCGGCCGCGGACATTCGGGGTGGCATGATTCGCGGCCGTTTTTTTGCGTTTCCGTGGGGAAAAGCGCCCACGGGACACTGGCTGTCGCCCTTCGCGCAGGTGGGTTTTGCGAGCGGCACGGTGAACGATGAGTCTCTGTCGGGAGCTGCCTTTGCGGCCGGCGCGTCCCTCGGATACACCTTCGAGCTCAGCCCCCAATGGCTCTTGGGCCTCGGCCTGGGCGGGCAATACCACCTGGTTTCCCTGGACCGCAGCACGGACTATCCGGGCTTTTTGCGCTTCGGACCGACGGTCGACATCAACGTCGACTACGCCTTTTAGGCCTCGGCCCGCGCGCCGGCAGCGCTTTTCAGCCGCCTATTAGTTGCGCTGACAGGCCGTGATGCGCGGGTAGTCGCTAAACTCGATGTTGTTCCAATAGTTGCATTGCAGGCCACCGGCGCCCGAGTCCCCGAGGGACGGTCCGACATAATAGGTGTTGACGCCGTTCGAGAAGTGCCAGGCGTTGTCGAAGCCGCCGCAGGTGGCCGAATCACCACAACATTGCTGGGCCGCACCATTGCCACCGCATTTGGTGTTGTAGGCCTCGACTTGCCGGTACTTCGCGATCACCTCGCCGCACAGGCCGCCGTTCATCCACTCGTCGTAGGTGATTTCTCCCCAGCCGGCGCCCATGCACTCGGAGCAGAAGGTGGGGGAGGCGGTGCCGGGGCGACAGGTGAAGCGAATGCAGCGTCCCGTGCTCGTTGTGCAGCCGTCCGGACCCCAGCAATCGATGCCGCAGCAATCGTCGTCGGCGGGGAACGAACACCCCGACGGACAACAGCCGTCGCCGCTGACGCAGGCCACCACGGGAGTGCCGATGCAGCCACCGTTGGCGTTGCAAATGCCGTTGACCGTGCACGCATCGCCGTCGTCGCAGGCGCCGCCGTTGTTGGCCGGCAAACCGCCCCCGCAAATCCCAGCTGCGCACTTCTCGCCGGTCGTACACGAGTTTCCGTCGTCGCAGGCGCCGCCGTCATTGCCATTGACGGCCACGCAGGTGTCATTGGCCTCGTTGCAACTGCCAATCTTGCACACGTCGCCGGGGGCGGCGCAGGTGTTGGGGACGCCCTGACAAACGCCTCCCGTGCACACATCGTTGATGGTGCAATAGAGGCCGTCGCTGCAGCCCGTGCCGTCGTTGAGGGGCATCGCGACGCACCCGATCTGAGGATCGCAGACCCCCGCGCCACAGGTGCTGTCGAGAAACGAGCAGTCCACGAGCTGCCCCGGGGAGCATACGCCGTTGTTGCAACTGCCAGTTAGCGTGCAGGGATCGTCGTCCACGCAGCCCGCCCCTTCGTTGCCGGGGATTTCGGTGCATTGGTCGGTGGTCGTGTCGCAGAAGCCCACGTGGCACGTGTCCGACGAGGGGCACGACTTGAGCGTCCCGGTGCAAACGCCCGCCGCGCAATAGTCGTTGGTGGTGCAAGTTTTCCCGTCGTCGCAGGGGCCACCCTCGGCGGTGGGGCTCGTCTGGCAGACGCCATTGATGCAGATACCCTCGACGCACGCGCCGTCGAGGGCGTTGCAATCCTCGGCATAGACGCAGGGGCCCGTCATGCCGCTGCTGCTCGATGCAGCCGTGGTCGTGGCCGACGACGAAGTGCCTCCTTCGCCCCCGCTGCCCGAAGAGCCCAACGACCCCACGGAGTTGGCGCACGAGGCGCTCACGGCGATGCCCAAAGCGCCGACGGTGGCGAGCCAAAGACGAAGCTCCATACCTCATCTTCGCCCAGCTCATCGTGAAATGTCGAGCGTTTGGGCGCATTTCTTCGGTGAAGCGCGGTCGGGCAGGCCCCCCGGGGTCGCGCATCGAGGGTGTTTGGCGCTTCTGTTTCAGGGCCGCCAGGCAGGCGTCAGCGAGGCTATTCGGGCTCCGCCACCACGGCCTCGAGGTCCACCGGACCTCCAGCGTCGCCCGTGTGGACCCAGGTGATCTTCCCCGTCTTGTCCGCCACAATCACGGCCGGCAGCTCCCGCACACGCAGGCGCCCCGCGAGCACGTTGCCCCGATCGTGGATCACCGGAAAACCCACGCCAAAGGCCTCCACCATCGCGCGGACGTCGGCCTCGCGCTCGTCCTGGCCCAGGCCCAGCACGTGGACATCGGGGTGCTCTTTGGCGAACGCCACGAGGGCGGGCAGGGTCCGTTTGCAAGGCTCGCAATATTGAGCAAAAAGCTCAATGACCACGGGCTTGCCCTGCAAAGCCTCGGTGCTCACCGCACTGCCATCGAGCGCGGGACGGGAGAAAACGGGGAGCGGCGCGCCCAACAGCGGATGATTGGGATCCGAAGGTGGGGGAGGGGGCTTTGCCCCGCAGCCGACCACGAAGGCCAGAGCGAGGCTTGTCGCGAGGAGGGAGCGCCGCTTCACAAGGCAGGGGGCCTATTGACCGCCCTTTTCCTTCTTCTTGGGAGCCTTGTCCTTCGCGTCTTTGGCGTCTTTGCCGTCCTTGGCATCTTTGGCGTCTTTGCCGTCCTTGGCATCTTTGCCCTCTTCGGCCTTGTCGCCCTCGCCTTCGGCCGGCGTCGCCTCGGGAGGCGGCTCCGGGGCCTTCGGGATCTCGAAGCCCATTTGGGACTCGAGCGACGCCTTGAGGTTCAACGCCTCGGGCGTCCCGCGCAGCTCCATCAACGACTTGACGTAGTGGGCCATGGCCCAAATCTCAGCGTCGCTGAGGCCCGCGCCCTTCCAGGCCGGCATGATGGGGTACACGCCGTAGCCCATGATGCGATAGAGGTCTTCGACCTGATTGGCGCTCGTCGCGCTGCGAACCGGGTTGATCGTGAAGTCGGGGGGCAGGATGCGCACGCCGTACTCAGCCGAGTCTTTCGCCACCGAGCCATGCGGATCGGAGCGGTAGCCGCCGATCACCTTGAACTTCGAAGGGTCCTTTTTCGCCGCCGCCTCGCTGAGCTCGTACAGGTCTTTCTTGCCCACGTAGCTCGGGTGGCAGTTTAGACACTCTGCGCGGAGGTGATAAAGCTCCTTGCCTGTCTGGATGGCCTCGGCCTCTTTACCAACCCAAGGATCGGCCTCGGGGGCGAAGGGCTCGATGGTCTTGACCGGCTCGCCGCTCTTCTTCTTCTTCTCCCAGCGCTGCGGGGCGAAGGTCTTGATGTACTGGAGGATGCGCGACAGCTCCTCGTCGGGCACATCCCAGGGCAACATGGCCGAGCCGTGGAGCCCACCCTTGACGATGCGGATCAGGTCTTCGTCCGGCGGCAGGTCGTCGCTCGAGCGCATCCGCGCGAACTTGAAGATACCCTTGGTGAAGTCGCGGGGCGGCGGACGCAGGCTGTAGGCCGCGGGCCCCTGGCCGTCGCCCTTTTCGCCGTGGCAGGCGTAGCAATAACGCATGTACGACTGGTAGCCGTAGTTGAGCGTGTTCCCGTCGACCTCGATGCCCCCGGCGAACACGTGTTGTTCGTCCTTGGTGAAGGGCATTTTGTCGGGCGCGCAGGCCACCGCCGTGGTGGCGGAAGCGGCCAGTGCGGCCGGAAAGAGGAGGCTTTTCAGGGTACCCAACAGGCGAGACTTGCGGTTCATCAATGGACCCTTGTCTTCAGAAAATGCCCTTTAGAAGGCGTATATCGACAGAAACATCAGGACCCACATGGCGTCCACGAAGTGCCAAAACAACACCGGCACCCGCACCTTGAAGGCCTCTTTGGGGGAGAACGACCCCGAAAAGGCCCGCCGGAGCAGCACCAGAAGCACCCCGAGACCGGCCACCACGTGCAGCGCGTGGAGGCCTGTGAGCCCATAAAACACAGAGCCGTAGAGGCCCGAGGAGGGCAGAAGGCCCTGCGACCAGAGGTCGCGCCAGACGACGAATTGGAGCCCCAAAAAAACCACCCCAAGCAGGGTGCCCAGGCCCAAGTACCGCGTCAGGCCTGGTTTGTCCCCTGCAGCGAGCCGCTTCGTCGCCAGCGAAATGGCGACGCTCGACCCAAGGAGCACCAAGGTGTTGACGAAGGGGAGCGTCAACGGCAGGTGAGGCACCCCCGCGGGGGGCCACTCCGTAAACCGCGCTCGCGCTCCGAAATAGGCGAAGAACAGCGCCGCGAACATCATCGCCCAGGCGGCAAGGGCGACGATCATGCCGAGCGAGTAGCTAACCTCCTCGCTCGACTTCGTTCGATTCGCTGGCAACGCCTGAACGCTCATGCTCCGGCGGCGGCTTTCTTGGGCGAAGCCGAGCTACCCTTGCCCGCGGGGGCGGGCATTTCCTCGGTCTGATCCAAGAAGTCTCGTCCGAGGAGCGTCTTGACCTCGGGGTTCGAGTACTCGTGGGGACCGCGCACCACCGTCGGGACCACATCGAAGTTGTGGTAGACCGGGGGAGAGCTGCAGTGGGTCCACTCCAGCGTCGTCACCTTCCAGTGGTTCTGGTCCGCCTTCTTTCCGCCCAAAATCGTGCGGATCATGTTGACCACGAACACCAGCTGGAACGCCATCAGGGTGAACGCGAAGTAGCTCGTGTATTGGTTCAGCGAGGCGAGGTGCTTCAAGTAGGTGTACTGGAAGGGATCGTAGAGGCGGCGGTGTTGACCCGAATAGCCCGCGATGAGCTGGCCGCCGAAGGTCAGGGTGATGAACACCACCGAGCCCCAGAAGTGCACCTTGCCGAGCATCTCATCGAGGGCCTTGCCGGTCATCTTGGGCCACCAGAAGTAGAGCGCGGCGAAGCTCCCGAGGAAGGAAGCTGCGGCCATCGTGAGGTGGAAGTGGCCAACCACGTACATCGTGTCGTGGAGGTAGATGTCGGTGGAGATCGTGCCGAGGAGCAGGCCAGTCAGGCCGCCCAGGCCGAACACGAACACCATGCCCATGGCGAACAACATCGGCGTGCGCAACTGCAACGAGCCGCGCCAGATGGTGTTGAGCCAGTTCACGAACAGGATGACGGCGGGGACACTGATGGCCAGTGTCAGGATCTCGAAGCCGAGGCCGAGGAGCGGGGCCATGCCGGTTTGGTACATGTGGTGGCCGTAGACGACCGCCGAGAGGACGGTGACCGCGCACATGGCGAACACCGAGCCCCGGTACCAAAACGCGGGCTTACGCGAGAAGAACGAGAGGATATCGCTGACCACGCCCCACACCGGGAGGATGAGGATGTAAACCTCCGGGTGCCCGAAGATCCAGAACAGGTGCTGGAAGAGGATGGGGTCGCCGCCGTTCTGGACGGACGCGCTGGCGATGAAGAACTTGGTGCCGGCGAGACGGTCGAGCGCGAGGAGCAGGGCGGCCGAGCCGAGGACCGGCACGAACAGCACGTTCAGGATCGCCGTGAGCCACATGCCCCAGATGGTCAGAGGCATACGCATGTACGTCATGCCTGGCGCCCGGAAGCGAATGATGGTCACGATGTAGTTGATGCCACCCATGATGGTGGAGACGCCGGTCAGGAAGATGGCGACTGCCATGTACGTCTGTCCAAAGCCGGGCGAGCCGACGTTCGTGGACAGCGGCGGATACGTCGTCCAACCCGCCGACGCCGCGCCGAGCTGCGACGTAAACGAGAGGATGACGAACACCGACGAGATGAAGAACATCCAGTACGAGTACATGTTGAGCTTCGGGAAGGCCATGTCCCGAGCGCCAATCATGAGCGGTATCGTGAAGTTACCGAAGGCCCCGATCAGGATGGGCGTGATGGCCCAGAAGATCATGATGAGGCCGTGCATGGTAAAGATGCTCGTGTACGTCGGCGGCGTGATGATGCCCCCCGTCGCCGAGAGCAGCTGTCCCATCATCGGCACGGGCTCCTTCGGATAAGCCCACTGCCAACGGATCATGTAGGCGAGCGTGCCGCCCAGCGCCAAGAACGCGAGGCCCGTCCACAAGAACTGTTGGGCGATGACCTTGTGGTCAATCGAGAAGACCCATTTCTTGATGAAGGACTTCGGAGGGGAATGGATGGGTTGCAGTTCCATGAGCTACTTCCTAACTTTCCAATCCCAGCCCCAGTGGGATGTCGCGTCGGCCTCGTTGTAGCCGCGTTCGCCAATCTTGGAGGCCTCAGCCGCCCAGCGGGCGTACTCGTCCTTCGGCAAAATCGTAATGACGCCACGCATCTTGTAGTGGTTCGTGCCGCAGTGTTGGGCGCAGCCGATCTCGTACTCGCCCGTCTCCTTGGCCTCCACCCACATTTGGTTGATTTGCCCGGGAACCGCGTCGATCTTGGCGCGGAAGTGGGGCAAATTGAAGGAGTGGAGGACGTCCACACTGGCCACCTGGAAAATCACCGGCGCGCCGACGGGGATCTTGACCTCGTTGAGCCCGATGATGTCGTCTTTGGTGTTGAACTTGCCGTCCGGGCCCGCGTAGCGCGCGTCCCAAGCCCATTGGTGCGCGTTGATCTCGATCCGGATCGTGTCGGGGTTCGCCTCGATCTTGTCGAAGTTGTGATAGACCTCTTCGAGGTCGAGCGTGGAGTTGACGAACAGATTGCCGTCGACCACCAAAAAGACGCCGCCTGCCATGGACAAGGCGACCATCATCGAGCGCCGCGATGTGCCGTGGTCGTACAGGGCCTGATGCTTCTCGTTCTTCTCGTTGTGTTTGATGCCGGCCCAGAGGATCCAGCCAAACATGATGATGAAGAGGATGCCTGTCAGAACGTTCGTCACGCCGATGAGCCAGTCGATACGGTGGCCCTCGGTGGATATGTCGTGCGGCAGCCCGATTCCCGCTTCCTGGTGAGGCGCGGCCCACAACAGTGTGGACTCCAGGCATCCGAGCGCCGCTATGGCGACGGCCGTTGCACGCCGAACAAATCGGCTGGTCATCATTATGCTTCGCTCCGTTGTTGAACTTCGTCGGTGTCGTCGGCCCCGTTGACCGAGGCGCCACTCGCACGTATGAACCGAAAAACGCCGGCGCTCACGGCGAAGGGCACAATCAGCAGGGCACCGAGCGCGATGGTTTGGCCCGAGCCACCGTCTTGACGGCTCGCGCAGGCCGGGCAGCCCTCGGCCAGCCCCGCCGCGAAGAGCGCCGAAAGACCCGAAAAGAGCCCTACGATTCGGGAGAGCCCCGCGCGGGTCACAGGAAGTGCCTCCAGGCGGTCTCCGAAATGAGCACGATGGCGTAGACGGCGGGGGCCGCCATGGGGATGAGCACGGACAGCTTCATCACCTTCGTCTCGTGCTTCATGTGCATGTAATAGAGGGCGACGATCATCGCCTTCGTGATGGCGAGCGCCACGAGCAAGAGTCCTAGGACCGTCTTTGACAGGCCTGGAATCTGCGCGACCACGACCTCGATCGCTGTCAAGACCGCCAGCGCAACGAAGATGACCATGTACTCTTTGCGGTTCGGCGCGTGGCCGTGGACCGCCGCGTGGCCCTCATGGCCATGGTCGTCGTGGGCGGCTTTTTCGACCTCTGCCGACGTCTTCTTGGCCTCGGGCTCGGCCTCTTTTTTCGCGGAGGCGGACTTCGCCGACGCGTCTTTTTTCGCTTTGGCAGCCATGATTACCTCCGTGGATCAGAGCAAGTAGATAAAGGTGAAGACGAGAATCCAGACCAGATCGACGAAGTGCCAGAACAGGCCGACAATCTCGATCGTGTCGTGATTGCCATTGTCGTATTTGCCCCGGATCGTGTTGATGAGCATGATCGTCAAGAGCACCACACCCGTAAAGACGTGGGCGCCGTGGAAGCTCGTCGTCACGTAAAACGTGCTGGCGTAGGCCGATTGTCCGAACACCAAGCCTTCGTGCGTCAGGCCATGACCGAGCGCGTGAATCAGCCCGAAGTACTCTTGGTATTGCCCCGCCAAGAACAGCACACCACCAAGGATGGTGAGCGCAAGGTACTTGATGGTGCCCTTGCGGTCGCCCTCGACGCAGGCCGCGTGCGCCATGACCATCGTCACGGAGGAACAGATAAGGAGGAAGGTCAGCCCGGCCGTGAAGTTGATGCCCAGGATGGGCTCGTTCAGCGCGGGGTTGTGCCAAACCTCGGTGCCGCCCCGCAAAATCCCGTAGGCCAATAGCAGGCCGCTAAACGAGAAGGCGTCGGAGCAGAGGAAGAACCACATGGCGAGCTTCCCGGGGGTCGCGAGGCCATAGTCCTTGTCGGGGGGGTATACGATCGGGCCGTGGTGCTCCGCGTGCTCGGCGTGGGCGCTCATCCAGGTCCTTCCTTACGTGCTCGAAGAGGGTCGTTGGCAGGGGCGTCTATTGACGTTGGCGCGTTTGTAGCTTCCCCACGATGCCGCCGTCAATAGGCTCGACGGGCCTATTCCCGGGCAAAAGCGGGTATTTTCTGCGAAAAGCTTGCGCGCTATGGAGCCCCGCCAAGGGGTCGTTCACGAAGCAGCGCGTCCGCGGTCCCTCGGATATCGAGCGTCCGCGTGTCGGTCACCACGGCGTGCACCGGCACATCGCCGAGCCCCACGGGGACCTCGGCGAGGAGCTGAAAGTCGTAAAGGACCGCGATGGCCCAGGCGGGGGGCGCGAATCGACGAAGGGCGCCGTCGTAATAGCCGCCGCCGTAGCCTAGACGGTTGCCCGAGCCGTCCACCGCCAGGGCGGGGACCACGATCACGTCGGGGGCCGCCTCGGCTGCATCGAGCGCGGGCTCCCGGTAGCCAAAAGGATGGAGCTTGAGCGAGGAGCGCTCGTCCACGAGGCGAAACGTCATGACGTTGGTCTCGGGATCGATCGAAGGGTACGCCACGCGGCGACCGTCCGCGCGGAGGGCCTCGTCAACGGGGCGCAGATCGATCTCGCGCTTCGCAAGGATGGGGTCGAAGAGGGCTACCGTTTCGGCGTCGGCGAGGGCCGGATGCCGCAACAGCCGCGCCGTGAGCCGCGACGCGCGTTCGGCGGCAGCAGCCTCCGAAAGGGCCATGCGTAGGGCTCCCATGCGTTTGCGCAAGAGGGCCTTGGCGCGCACGCGCAGCACGCCGACGGCGTCTTCGTCGAGGTCATCGTCCATCGGCCCGGAGCTCACGGCGGAAGCTTTGGGGTCGAAAGCGAGCCCTGGCAAGAAGCTCGGAGGGGGGTGTGCTATTCGCCTGGCAATGAAGGTCGCCGCCATCGTGCCCGCGTACGACGCCGCGCGCACCGTGGCCCAGGTGGTCGCGGGGCTGTTGCCGGCGTTCGGGCACGACGGCGTCCTCGTGGTCGACGACGGATCGAGCGACGCGACCGCGTTCGAGGCGCAGGGCGCCGGCGCCGAGGTGATTTCTCTGCCTAGAAATCGCGGCAAAGGTGCGGCATTGCGCGCGGGCTTCGAGGCGGCCCTGGCGCGCGGCTTCGACGCGGCCGTGACGGTCGACGCGGACGGTCAACACCCCCCCGAGGAGGCCGCGCGTCTTCGCAGTGTCGGCCCCGCAGACGCGCTCGTCCTTGGCATTCGCGATCTCGACGGCGCCGGAGCCCCCAAGGCAAACCGCATTTCGAACGGCATTTCGAACTTCTTTCTGTCGATGTTCGCGGGCCGCCTCCTCTGCGACACGCAGTGTGGCCTGCGCCGTTATCCCCTTCGCGCGACGCTCGATCTCGGGGCCTCCGACGTGGGTTACGCCTTCGAGGCAGAGATCATCTTGCGCGCCATCGCGGGCCACGTGCCCCTCTTCGAGGTGCCCGTGCGCGTGGTCTATCCCCCCGAGGAAGAGCGGTTGACGCATTTCGACAGCGTGCGCGATCCGGCTCGCATCGTTGCCCGCGTCGTCACCACGCTGTGGCGTACACGCGGCCTTTCCCGCATCGAGCGCCCACGCAGAGATCATGACGCGCGGCCCTAACGCCAAGGGGTTTCAACGCTTCTTGCGGCGCCGAAGGCGGTCCCTCGGGCTGCTCGCCGCGCTCGTCCTCACGCCCGTCCTGATGCACGTCGTCATCCGCTGGACCACGTCCATCGAACCTCCGTCGCTCGCCCCGCCCGTCGGCGACGTCACCGTCGAGCCCGCGGCGCCGGACCTGCGGCGCGTGGGCCCCGCCTACGCGAAACACCGAGGAAACATCCTCGAAGTGCGGCTTCAAGGGGGGCCCGAGGCGCTCGGTCATCAGCACGCGCGTTTGCTCTACCCCGAGATGGTGAATGGCGAGCGCGAGCTCCTTACGACCTTCGAACAGCGCGTGCCGACGCCCATGCTGCGAGCCCTGCTCATGGACCTCGCGCAGGTGCGCTTTTCGGGCATCGATCAACAAATGCGTCCCGCGATGCGCGCCGAAATTGCCGCCGAAGCCAGGGGATTTTCGCCCGATCCCTTCGACGACCTCTTGCCCACCTACCACCGCTTCGTCTTCCTTCACGCGCTCTACGACATCGCCCTTTCGTTCGAGCGCTCGCCCCTCGTAGGTTGCTCGAGCTTCATTCTGCGCAATGGTGCTGCGGCCGATGGACACGTGCTCTTCGCGCGCAATTTCGACTTCGAGGCGACACCCTTCCTGGATGAAGGAAAAGCCGTGTTTTTCGTGCGGGAAGATGGGCGCATCCCCTTCGCGTCGGTGGCCTGGCCGGGGCTCGTCGGCGTCGTGACGGGCATGAACGCCGAAGGCGTGGGGCTCGTCGTGCACGGCGCCCGCGCGCGAGAGCCGCAGGCGCAGGGGGAGCCCGTGGTCCACGCGATGCGCGACGTCCTGGCTCGCGCGAAGAGCACCGCCGAAGCGGTGGCCGTGTTGAGCGAGAAGCGCGCTCTCGTCGCGCACCTCGTGCTGCTCGCCGACGCCACGGGGGACGTCGCGGTGGTGGAGCGCGCGCCGGGCGAGAGCGATACCGTGCGGCGACCTCGTGGCGCCGCGGTCGCGTTGACCAACCACTTCGAAGGCCTGCTCTCCACCGATCCCAAGAACCAGGAGGTCGAGGTGACGACCTCCACACGGCCTCGTCTCCTTCGCCTCGAAGAACGCCTGGCGAATCTTCCGAGCCCCGCCTCCGTCGAAGACGCCGTGACCGTGCTACGAGACCGAAAGGCTGTGGGAGGAGGGCCGTTGCCCCTCGGCCATCGCCGCGCGATCGACGGCCTCGTAGCAACCCATGGGGTGGTGATGGACCTGTCGTCGCGGGTCCTGTGGGTGACGGAGGGGCCCCATCTGCGCGGGCCTTTCGTGCGCTTCGACGCCGCGAGCCTGCTGGGGGACGGGGTCGATCCGGCGGCGCCGAGCGAGGTGGTCAGGTTGTCCGAGGATCCTCTGCTCCCTAAAGAACAGTACGACGCGTGGGTACGTCAGGGCTCGCCCCACGCGGGAGGCCCGCCGTGATCCGCCGAAATCGCCGCGAATTCTTGGGTATTGCGCTGGGGGTAGGGGCCGCGGCAATCGTTGGAGCTCCAACGATCGTCCGCGCCGACGAAGTGGCCGACGTGTTGCGTGCCATCACCTCGGCGCGCTCTTCCATGAAGACCCTCGTCGCTGCGTTCACCCAGACGCGCGTCATTGGCCTCCTCGCCACGGAAGTGAAGAGCGACGGTGAGCTGACCCTTGTGTGCCCGGCCGAGCTCCGTTGGCAGCTTTTTCCGCCAGATGCCATCACGTACTGGATCACCAAAGAGGGCTTCGCCTTCGCGACACCCGACGGCGGCGCGACGGTGGGCAAGGCCGCCGCAGGGCGATTCGCGTTGGTGCTGTCCGATCTGCTCGTGCTGATCGGCGGCGACCTCGAGACCCTGAAGAGCCGCTACGAATTTCATGCGAAGCGGGGAGCCGAGGGGAGCAGCTTGGACGCCATCCCCAAGGACGCTGAAATCAAGCGACACGTGGCGCGCCTCGAAATGACGACGGGACCCGAGCTGTGGACGGTGCGGCGCATCGTCATCGAAGAAGCCGGCGGCGACACGAGCGTGATCGAGTTCCGCGACGTGCGTCGCGACGCTGCGGTCGACCCCGAAAAAATGCGCCTTCCGAGCCGCAAGTAGGCCGGAACGCAAGCTTTGACGCGCTGCGCGCGACGGCGTTGCGAAGATGGTGGCGCCGTGTTACGAGGCCCTTCCCTAGGACAGAATGGCTGAGGAACAAGCGTGAGCGGACACGAAGATCTACGCCGTGAGCATGAAGTACAGATCTCGTCAGAGCGCTCCTTCGGCGTTGTGATGGGCGTAGCGTTTTCGGTGCTGGGCGCCCTGCGCTGGTACCGCCGCCACCAAGAGGCGGGCTACGACATCAAGCACGTCAGCGAGTGGTGGTTCTTCGCCGTCGCTGGCGTGTTTCTGGCTCTGGCCTTGGTGGCGCCTTCGGTGCTCGCCCCGCTCAACAAGCTCTGGGCCAAGCTTGGCTTGCTGCTTGGCAAAATCGTCGCCCCCATCGTGATGGGCCTCCTGCTCTATCTGGTGGTGACGCCGGTAGGGCTGCTCGTCCGCCTGTTTGGCGGCGATCCATTGCGTCTCAAATTCGATTCCAAGGCCGACAGCTATTGGATCAAACGCGACCCGCCGGGCCCCGCGCCCGACTCCATGTCGAATCAATTCTGAGTCCGTGAACACCGTGGGGAGCTGAGGAGAGAGCCGTGTCGTTTCTAGCTGAAATGTGGAAGTTTCTCCGGGTCCGAAAGAAGTTTTGGCTCGTTCCGATCCTGGTGATGATGGTTGTGTTCGGTGCGCTCATCGTGTTGACGCAGGGTTCCGCCGTCGCCCCGTTCATCTACACCCTGTTCTGATCGACGAAGGCAATTCATGCGTATCTTGGGCGTTTCAGCGTTCTATCACGACAGCGCAGCGGCCCTGGTCCGTGACGGCGACATCGTCGCGGCGGCTCAGGAAGAGCGCTTTACGCGAAAAAAGCACGACGCCGGCTTCCCGAAGAACGCCGTCGAATTTTGCCTCAAGCAGGACGGCTGCTCGCTCAAAGACGTCGACTACATCGTCTTTTACGACAAGCCCTTTCTCAAGTTCGAGCGCCTCCTGGAGACCTACATGGCCCTCGCGCCACGGGGTCTGCGCTCGTTCCAGATGTCCGTGCCGCTGTGGCTCAAGGAGAAGCTCTTTCAGAAGCGCTTGCTCAAAGAGAAGCTCGAATATGCGGCGCCCGAGTTCGATTGGGAGAACAAGCTGCTCTTCAGCGAGCACCATCAGAGCCATGCGGCGAGCGCGTTCTACCCCTCCCCCTTCGAAGAGGCCGTGGTCCTCACGATGGACGGCGTCGGCGAATGGGCGACGACGTCGGTCGCCCTCGGCA
>CAYLJT010000018.1:0-25291 GCA_964383995.1 uncultured Polyangiaceae bacterium | reverse complement strand
GAGCGGATCTCAATGGCTTGCGAGACGCCTAGGTCAACCAGAAGCTCGCGCGCGCGCGTATCGTCGCCTCGTCGACGCGCAGCAGCTCGGCGGCATGCCCATAGGAGATCTTCTTCTCGGTCAGCGCGCGCCGAACCAACCGGGCCAGGCGATCCTCCACGAAATCAGAAGGAGAGAGCTGCTCTGGCTCGAGCCCGCGGGGAGCCGGCCCTGCTGTAAACTCTTCCGGGCGAAGACCGCCGGGCTCCTCGGTGGCGCGTAGGCTTCTGCCCGTTCTCCGCTTGTACTCGCCGAAGAACCGCGCCCAGAGATCCTTAGGGGCCCCAGGCCGCGACGCGAGTCGGTATACAACGCTCTTCCAGCTCACCCGGAAGATGCGCTTCACCTTAAAGACGGCTTCCATGAAGCCGAGGCCGGCGGCTTCTTCCCACTCCTTTGCGAAGAGGGCCTCCGGCATCAGGAAGTAGCTCGCGAACACGTCGGCCTCCGACTCCTCGCCTTCCACTTCGTCGCTCTTCTCGACGTCGAATGAGGAGAGGTGGAGCAGAACATGTCCGAGTTCGTGGGCCGCTGTGAAGATCCAGCGCTCGACGCTGATCCTATCCCAGGTGTTGACGACGACAGCGGGCCCGCAATCCTCTTCGCCTACGGAGAGGCCGAAGAAGCCCTCGGACGCGAGGACCGGCGTGTACACCTTGACGCCATTGTCCTCGAGCAGTCCGCAGATATCGCGGATTCCCTCCTTCGGGCCGAGCTTTAGGACTCGGCGTGCCTCGCTTGCGGCGTCAACCGCGCGTTCAAAACCTGGCGCGCGCTTCGGAAGGAGCATTCTTAGCGAATGAAAGGGGCTCTCCGGCTTTTCGCCAACGAGCTCCTCAAGCGCGACGTAAGCGCGAAGCCAGCGGCCAACATCGAGGAGCAACTGCTCACGCGCAGTCATCTTCTTGTGGGCGCGGAAACGAACGGCGCGCAGCGTCTCGGCGGGGCGGAGGAGATCCTCGACGCCGACGCCCAGCGCTTCAGCGATCTTCTCGAGCGAGTCGGTCCTAGGAACGGCATCGCCGCTTTCCACGTTTCGGTAGCCAACCCGCGACATGCCGGCGGCCGCCGCAATCTGTGCCTGCGTCTCGCCGCGAGCGAGACGAATTCTCAACAGGTTGGCGCTCAGCGTGGCGCGGTCGAACAAAATCAGTCCTCTCCCAGCACTTGTCTTCTTGACGAAACTCGTATCCGTGACAAGACTGCCTCGCAGGTGTTCAGTTTTTGATTACCGCATCCCGGCGCCCTTGCCAAGGAGACTGATCGTGAAAACTCGCTGCCCGAAGTGTTCCTCGTCCCACGATGTTGGCACCGCCGTGGGAGGTAAAATCGCCGCAACGCTCATCGGCGGTGCCGTGGGCCACGCCGCCACCCGCGACCCCATGGTTGCCATTGTAACGGCCCTGCTGGGCCTGGTCATCGGCGAGGTGATCGACCAGGTGGTTGTCCCGCGTTGCCCGGCGTGCGGCGTCGCGCTTCAGGTCGTCGCGGCAGCTCTCTGAACGGACGGAGAAGC
This sequence comes from uncultured Polyangiaceae bacterium, assembly GCA_964383995.1. Lineage (GTDB taxonomy): Bacteria > Myxococcota_A > Polyangia > Polyangiales > Polyangiaceae > CAYLJT01. The sequence continues at coordinate 23,736 of CAYLJT010000018.1, read as the reverse complement.
GGATGAAATTTCTGCATTATGAAGTCGATACAGACGAAGGCGACGTGATTGAGGTCACTCTCGACCGGCAGGCCAATGTGCGGGTGCTCGACGGCAGCAACTTCACGAGCTTCCGTGCGGGGCGCCGTCACTCGTACGTCAGCGGGCTCGCGAAGCGGTCGCCTATGCGGCTGGCCGCGCCGCACTCGGGCCGTTGGCACGTCGTCGTGGACCTTGGCGGCTTCGCGGGGCGCGTTCGCGCTGGCGTGCGAGTGCTCCGGGCGGCGTAGGAAGACGTCGCCAACAAGTCGAGGCGCAGACGCGCTTTGGAGATCTGAAACAATGCCCATCCCAGAGAAGAAAACTACCGGACCAACCGGGTCGAGTCGCAAGCCCGCCGCAAGAGGAAAGCGACGGGAACCAGCACCGCAGTCGTTGCTGATCCTCCATCTTGATGCGGAGCGGCTCCGAGCAGACGGACTTCATCTCGGAGATGTGGCCCAGTTCTCCGGCGCGCTCTCCGCGGTCGCGTTCGGCGCACCAGTGATGGTCGAAGACACGACGTCGACCAGCCACCTTCACGAGACACTCGCCCGCCTTGCCACGGCGAAGAAGAAGTTCGATGTCGTCGTCGTCGTTGCGCACTCGAATGCAGACGGCATCCGGGTCGCGAGCGACCTCTTCACCACCTGGGATGGATTCGCTGGCTACTTAAAGCCCTTCCAGCCTCGCCGGCTCCTGCTCGTCGCGTGTAAAGCTGGACGGTGGGATGCGGGTGAGGGGCTCTTTGGGGCGATGCCACAGCTGCGGCGCATCTTCGCCTGCCCCGTCAACGCGTCGAAGGACTTCGGCGCTCTGATGCTCATCGCCGTGCCCTACGTCGTGGCTGAGCGCAGCCCCAAGGACCGGCATGTCACGTGGTCGCAGATTGCGTCGATAGCGGCTACCGGAAGGCAGCTGCGCGAGTGGCGACGGACGACGGATGCAGGGAACCCCGACAGTGCCACGTTCGACCTGATCGCCGATCTCGCCGACCCGGTCGCCCGCCAGGTGCCTAAGGCGCTGCTCTCAGCAGCGAAGGCCATCTTCGGGTAACGCTACCTCCGACCATTTCAAGGCTCCATGCGAGAACATCAAAGAACGATCTGCATGCACCAAGTCATCTTCTACCCAGTCGGCAACGGCGACACGTGCCAGATTGTTCTGGACAACGGGAAACGCATCCTCCTCGACTACCGCCACCTGGCGAAGGGAGAGGAAGAAGAGTCGCCGGAAATCGATTTGAAGGCACGCCTCCGAAAGGAGCTGCTCGACGCCAACAAGAAGTCGTTCGACGTTGTCGCGTTCACCCACGGTGACAGCGACCACATCTCCGGCAGCACGGACTTCTTTGAGCTTCGGCATGCGAAGAAGTACCAGGGTGGAGACCGCGTTCCGATCCCAGAGCTATGGGTTCCGGCGGCCATGCTCCTCGAGGAGGGGACGCATGCTAACCGCTCAGATGAGTTCATCATCTGGCGTCAGGAGGCACGGCACCGGGTGCGCGAGGGCAGTGGCATTCGCGTGTTCTCGAAACCCGAGAAGCTCAAGTCCTGGTTCCAGGAAAACGACATCTCCTTGGACTCCAGGCGACATCTAATCACCGACGCCGGGGAGTTCGTTCCCGGCTTCACGCTCGACACCGACGGAGTCGAGTTCTTCTGCCACTCCCCGTTCGTCAAGCATGTTGACGGGGCGGGCGACGACATGCGGAACTCCTGCGCTCTCATATTCAATGTTCGATTCAAGGCCGGCGAGAGCAAGTTCGACTTCCTTGCTGTTGGAGACTCCGACTGGGAAGTCCTCGAAGACATCGTTAGGACAACGCGGGCGCATAGGAACGATGACCGCTTGGAGTGGGACCTCTATAACATCCCACATCACTGCAGCTACCTTGCGCTCAGCGACGAGAAGGGAGCGAGAGAGACCACTCCAAAACCGCTGGTAGAGGAACTGCTCCGCGCCGGGCGGCAGGGAGCGTACCTTGTCAGTTCGAGCAACCCGATCGTAGACAACGCCGCGGCTAGAGAGAGCGTCCAACCTCCACACGTGCAGGCGCGCAAATGCTACGAGACCTACCTGCGCGAGATCTCAGGCACGCAATTCTTGGTCACGATGGAGGAGCCGTCGACAATGCGCCCTGAGCCGATCGTGTTCAACATCGCTCCAGACGGTATCACTCGGGAGCGGAAAACCCTGTCGGCGCCGGCTATCCTGATCTCGTCGCCGGCCCCGCGGGCGGGCTGAATGGTTGAGTACTTCGAGTTCGGCACCGGGCTGTCCGAGGAAGCCTGTGGCGCAGAGCGGGTGGAGGCCGCGAGCGCGTTCTGCGCGGCCTTCGCATCGAGCCGCGCATTCACGTTCATCGAACGGCGGGTTTGGGAGTCCCGGGACACCGGGCCGTGTGACGTTCTGATCGTCGACTGCGTGAACGATCAGGTGCCTTCGAGAAACGCAGCCGGGGTGATGGCGCGCGAGCGCCTTGCGCTGGTCCTCCCGCGCGACTCATCGAAGGCGCCCCAGGTTCGTGCTCTGAGGAAATCGTTCCCACCTTTGATGCACCTCAACCACGTCTCGCAGGGAGAGCCTGCGTCTCTCTGCTTGTACTTCGAGCCGTGGGCCAATGCCCGACGTACCTGGACCCCGGAGCGCTTCCTTCAGCGGATTCTCCTATGGCTGAAGGAGACGTCGAAAGGGACGCTGCATCGCGCCGGCCAGCCCGTAGAGGCGATGTACTTCCAGTCTCCTGTTGACGTGGTGCTGCCGCCGAACTGGGAAGAGGTGCTTATCGGTGCAGAAGAGCTGCTTGTGGTCGTGCCGGTTCAAAAGGACAAGGCACCGTGCACATATCGGGCAGTCGTCGCGTCTCGCGCGGCGGCCAAAGAGCACGGTGTTCCGCAAGCGGTGCCGATTCGCGTGTCCGTCGGTGCGGTCGTCCACGGCGGCATAGAGCCCTTCACTTGGACGCTTGGCGAGCTCGCCGACGGTCTCGCCGCCCGCGGCTCTAACCTGGAGGTACCCCTAAAGGCAGAGATTGCACGGCTGGTCGGAAGCGATGGCGTCGCCCGCGTGCCGAACCAGGCTTGCCTTCTCCTCGTCTCGGTTCCAATGAAGCGCGTAGCGGACGGCCAGGTCGAGCGGACCGATGTGCGCGGCTTTCAGGTTGCGTGCGATCTTCGAACTCTTGGGGTCGACGTTGGCGCGCTCGACGAGTTCGCCCCCTCAGGCAAACACTATCCAGTCCCCATCCTGGGAGACGGTAAGGCTGATACCCCTAGCCCAGTGCGATGGCGAGACCTCCCGGTGGTGCCGGTGACCGTGAGGGAATCGCTCACCGCCCGACGAGCCCGTGAAGCCTCTGGTATCGACGATAGCGGAGCGGACGAGAAGCGCGTCCTCGCCGGGGTCGGCGCGCTCGGTAGCAGCCTTGCCGATCTTTGGTCGCGCGAGGCGTGGGGACGATGGACGCTGGTCGACCCCGACTTCGTGCAGCCACACAATCTAGCTCGGCACCTCGCGCGAGACTGTCATCTTGGTCAATACAAGGTTGACGTCGTCAAGAATATCCTCGGCTCCACCTACCCACACGGGGCCGATGATTCGATCGCGTTCAGTGAAGATGTGGCGACCACGACGAATCCGCTCTTGGCTGAGGAGCTGAAGAAGGCAACGCTTCTCGTGGACGCGACGACGACGCTCGAAGTACCGCGAGAGCTGTCGCGGCGAAACGACGTTCCGCGTTGCGTGTCTGCGTTTCTCACGCCCTCGGGTAGCAGCAGCGTGATGCTCATGGAGGATGCCAAGCGGGAAGTGCGCTTGGACGACCTCGAGGCACAGTACTATGGGGCGATCCTCGCGGAGAATTGGGGTGCCGCGCACCTCGCTGGTCACAACGGCGAGCTCTGGGTTGGCGCTGGATGCCGGGACATCTCAATGGTTCTATCGAACGAGCTGGTGCAGCTTCATGCGGCCATCCTTGCGCGACAGATCCGGCTGCGATCAAGCGGGCAGTCGGCGCAGCTCCGCGTTTGGTCCAGCGACGAAATGACCTCTGGAATTCAAGCGGTAGACATTCTTGTTCGAACGCCGATCCGCCGAGCGTGCGGACCGTGGACCGTTGTCTCCCACCAGGGCGTGTCGGAGAAGTTGAGGAATCAGCGGGCCGCGTGCCTTCCCAAGGAGACGGGCGGAGTGATCGTCGGGTACATCGACCATCCGTTGAAGTCTGTGTTCGTGGTCGACGTCCTTACCGCACCGGCGGACAGCGAAGAGTCCGAGACCGGCTTCGTTCGCGGAACTGAAGGCCTCGCCGAGTCGCTCAAAGGCATCAGCAACCGAACCGCAGGAATCGTTGGATACGTCGGCGAGTGGCATTCCCATCCGCCGCGCCATTCCCCGCGGCCGAGTAACGACGACATCGATCTTCTGACCTACTGCGCGCAGAAGCTGGCGCTCGACGGTCTGCCGGGCTTGATGCTCATCGTCGGCGAGGAGGGCGAGATCTCCTACTCCTTGGGCGCCGCATCGGCTCGTGAGCTCCTGCCGAGCTAGATCGAGTCCAAGGGCAGCGGGGTGGCCCCACCGGTCGGCGCCACGTTGTAGACGTACGCCTCGACTCGGTCCTTGCGGGCCCCGCGGCGAGCTACCAGGAGGCGGCGCCCGTCGGTCCTGACGTGAATTATGCCGTAGGCGGTGCGCTCTCTCGCATAAAACACGCCCCGCGCTAGATCCGGTTTCCAAGACCCTCCGTCTTTCACCGCACGAAAGGCCTCCCCGGCCCATTGGTCGAACGCGGCTAGGTTCGTCACAAAGACAACGGGCTCCGCCCCGCGTCTGGATTGCCCAAGCATCGCGAGCAGGTTTGCGCGGGGGTGAAGGTAGTCGCGCCGGGTATCCTCATCTCCCGCGGAGATGATCGAGACTACTGGCTCGACCCGCTCAATGAATGCGCGGCTCACGTCATCCGAACCGTGATGCGGGACCTTCAATACGTGGGCGAGCAGCGGCACGTTCCGCGCGATGAGGGACTCCTCCATCTTCGCATGAAGATCTCCCGTCAGCAGCGTCACGACGTTTCCGTAAGCGATGCGTAGCACGACCGAGTGGCCGTTGATGGTGCGACCAGCAGAAACGCCGTTGCCGCGCTCACCTCCGAGTAAAGGCAATGTGGGGCGTCCGTCAGCCAGCGGTTCGACGCGAGGCCCAAGCACGGACACCTTCACATCGCCTAGGAAGTCGAACGCGGCGGATCTCGTATCATCGAGCCTATATACGAGGAGCGGAGAGCGGGCGGCCAGAGCATCGAGCGCTGCGTGCCATCGCTTGAAGACTCGGTTTGCATCCTTCACCTCGCGAGGGTCCTCAACCAGGGGAACGAGCAGGCGCCCGCCGACGTCAACGGGAGGCCCGAGCCGCGCTTCCTCGGCAACTGACGACGATCGCTTCACCAGGCCGTTGTGGAAAACGCGACTCGCGGTGACTCGAATGCGCTTTGGATCACGCTTCTCCTCCGCCGCGTCCAGCACAAGAATACTCAAGCCGTCGAAATGGTCCGCATCGCCGTGAGTCACCACAATGGCGTCAAAGTTGACGTCTTTGCCCGCTGAAGTCTCATCCCTGTACCGGGCGGCCAGATAGCGAGCAGCGAGCTTCACCTCTCCCCCATCGACGAGGACACGCTTTCGATCTGGTGTTGTGATCAGACACGCGTCGCCCTGTCCGACGTCGATGAACGCGAGTTCGAGGACCGCTTTCGCTGTGGTCTTGAGCGCTCCGCGAATCCACCCCTCGCGCCCTCCGAAGCGGATCCTCGTCGACGACGCATCGCGCTCAAGCACTTCGACGCCATCGCCGCGGTACAGGACGACAATGAGCTCGTCGGGAGACTTGCTTCCCGCAGGCGACTTCCACACGCGAGCGAGGTCGTGATCGATGTACTCCACGATGAGAGCGTCGTGCGATCGGCCCGGTTCTGCAAGCCTGATCGGCGGTGGCCTTCTACACGCGGCCATCCCAGACGGCATGCCTGGGTTCAACCCGGTCGGAAGCTCGATCTTCGCATGGCGACGCCAGCAGGTGAGCCGACGCCAGCTGACGGCGGTGATACGCCAGAGGGGCTCTGCGCCTCGCACGACGAGCGTCTAGGCCGCTGCTATCAAACCGGTAAGGGGGGATTTTAGAGACAATTTGACTCGCACGTCAGCGAAAGATAGTTGACCGGGACAGACGCTTCTAGTCTTCGATATTGCCAGCGATGCCGACATTGTGCGTTGCCGTTCGCGCCATTTGGGGCTACGGTATGCACGCCGAAGGGACGCGGTGCGCGGAATCTTCACCGAGTTGACCAAATGGTAAACAAAAAGGCCAACTGGGGACGACGTTGATGGCCTAATCACCCGGAGAGATCCCCTATCTTCGCCCGCATCCTGACGGCCCACTATGACGAAGACCTCTTCAGCGCTGCAGGCCGTCTCACGATCAGGAGACGGGGCGTCCAAGAGAAAATTCGCCGCCTCGCCGCCTCGCCGCCTCGCCGCCTCGCCGCCTCGCCGCCTCGCCGCGGAGCCAAGCTCGTATTGCTTTCACGATGGGCACGTTGAACGACACGTCGTTCCTGGCGCTTCATCGGAGACGTGTACCTTGGGCGTTGAAGGGAACGAGACATGCGCGATAACGGCTTCTGCCGGCGCGAGACGGGCGTGCCCTCTTTGGCCGCCGATCACAGCGCAGGCCTACTGCCCCTTGCTAGCGTCCGATGGCGATATCGACTCGGGCCACACGCTGTCTATGAACTGAAGGAAGGCGCCATCTACAACATGGGGAGGACGCAGTTCTGCTGAGCCCTTGCTGTAGAATCCCTTTCGCCATGCTAGGAGCACTGTTTCCACGCCGAACTCCGCCGCACGCTTTGCAGCTTCCGCCCCTTTGCGCTTGTCGTTTAGCCGAAAATACAGGTGTGCGAGGCGATCAAGTACCTCTCCGTTCTCAGGACGATGCCGAAGGCACTCTTCGTACGCCTCGACGGCATCAGCGATATGGCCCAGCCGTTCGTTCGCAAAGCCAAGATGTTGAAGAAGCCAGGCGCTCGGCGTCGGCAGTGTCGCTCTCCATTCGCGAAGGCGAGCAAGCGCGTCTTGGTATCGACCGTTGTTCATGAGGACGATGGCGACTTCCACTCGGCAGCGGTCCCAGTCCGGAGCCAGCTGGCACGCGATCTCGAGCTCCGCGAGTCCGTTCGCCGTGTCGCCGATTTCCCATAGCGAACAACCGAGTCGAAAGTGGATCTCCGCGTTGAGCGGGTCTTCGACCACAGCGCGGCGGAGAAGTTCGATGCCTCGGAGCGGGTCGCGCTGTCCGATCGCGTCGAGCGCCTGCAGCTTGAGCTCAAGCGCGCCATAGTAGCCGCCGGTCGCAGCTTGCTGGGCCATCGCGTGCGCGGCCAAGGGATTGCGTGCCAGTTCGTCCTTGGAAGCGAGCACGAGGTAGGCAATCTTGTCTTGTGCTTCGGGAGAGGGCACGAAGCCGACACCTTCGATGAAATCCTCGTCACTCGGTCTCGGTCCGAGCTTGGCGGTGACGTCTTGGAGGTGCTCCAGCCAGGAGCGGGTTGCTGCCTTGATGGTTGTGCGCCAGACGGCGTCGGGTTCCTGTCGCCAGACGTGGTTGAGCATCGACTCGACCCACGGCAAGGCACCTTTGTCCCGTCCCAGAGTCCCGAGCGTAATGGCCATCTTCATCTTGGTGTCGGTCTCTTCCCTCGACTTCTTGCTCGCCCGGACGAGTACGAGCATAAGGCTCGGGTAGCTCGCCACGCGTAGAGCGATATCGGCCGCATACGAATCGCCGACGGCGTTTTTCGCGACGCGGAGTAGATCTCTAGCGGCAAACACGAGACGCAAGCGGCGGAGAATGTCTTCGGACTTCTCGTCGCTTTCGGCGCCGAGGCAGTTCGCCAGATCCATGAGATTCTCGTCGGTCGGGCGCACCCCCTTGTCGAGCCATCCGTCGACGGTGTGGCGATGCACCTTGAGTGTCTTCGCAAATCGATCGCGAGAAAATGAGGGCGCGAGGACTTCCAGAAGACGGCGAAGCCAAAGGCTTGTCCCCTTGTCCTCGATCCAAAAGTCAGGAACGGGATTCTCGTGTTCATCGCGGGCGAGCCAGAGCAGGGCAGTGAGACGCACCGTGACGTCGGTTATGACGAGACGCAGGCAAGCCCCGAGCGCATGCGCCATGTGTCCGACTGGCGCGGTTCGACGTCGAAGCACGCCGACTAGCGTGTCCCAATGATGGGATAGGATAGAAACGATGGCGGTCAGTGCGTGGTGCAATGGGATCTCCGCGAAGACGACGGCGGAGACCTCATTAACCAAAAGAAAGTCGGTCGCGGCCATACCCTTGGGCAGGTAGCCGGCTTCGACGACGGCGCGGGCGATCGCAGCGTGAACCAGAGCCTCGGCCTCGGTGCCGACGCGGTCGCCACGGAGGTAGCGTCGAGCGGTTCTCGTTGAGAGTGCCCCGCCTTCATCGAACCGACGAAGCGCAAAGGCATCGATCACGATGGCGAGAATGGGGCCCGAGAAGGGCGGCTTAAAGGAGGAGGTGCGCATGGCGGATAGGCAAGCGCCGGCTCCGGGCAGGGAGCCGGCGCTCAAGGAAGTTCACCGGGAGTCGGAGGGAGTTGCCGCGCCGTCGCGTCGAGGAACGCCTCCATCGTTCTTCAGGGGGGTGCCGGCGCCGATTCCTTCGAGCGAGGTATCAGCACTCTTGTCCGGCATAGCGCCGCGGGAACTGTAGTAAGATGAGTTGTTGGGGTTAAGCTGGTTCGCCCGGTTGTCGCGGGCAGCCTTGTTGGTCTGAGTCGATTTCATTGTGGTCGCGTCCTTTCGCGCTCAATCCCTCGAAGGGTCGAGGTTGAGCGGAAGATGCGTGCGGCCTGCCCGCTCCGCAGCCCCAGTGGCGTGGCCAAAGATCTCGCTCCCCAGACGCAGCACCTCGGAATCGCCGCCGGGTGGATGGTGAACTGGTCCAGGTCAGGCGCGTCGTTGCTAGCCCTTCGCCTTCGGATCATCCCGACCGTGGGAGTCCTTTTGGCCGATCTTTCCGTCCTGGTTGTGGACAACAAGCTCGGCTCCGGCGTTTTGAGCGATCTCGCGGGCGCGATCCACAGCCGGCTGCTTCGTTTCGGTGTGCACTGAGGCGCGCCCAGCGCCCTCTCTCTTCACGTCCCAACCCCCGGTCGGGTTCGGAACAACGTGTACCGGGGCGGGAGGAGGAGTTTTGCTTTTGTTAGTCATTGGTACCTACCTTTTGCGCAGCACTGCGTGCGCGCGTGCAAGACGGTAATGTCTTCCCGGTTGTGCGCAAGCCCACTGGCGTCACCTTCCTGCTTGAAGGCTGCCGGTCCCTCCCCGGAGCCTAGATTGGCTTTGCTCGCGATGCTCCTTGCACGCGGGCCTCAATCCCGGAGGGATCCTCCTCGACCTTCGGTTGTGGAGGTCTATTGCTACTCCTCCTTCACCTTGTACCCGTCAACCCACCCGTGGCGACCGCTCCCGTCCAGGAGCTCAACTTCGTATCGCAACAACGGCAGGGCGGCGCCGACCTCAAATCGAGCTACCCCTTTTACTCGTACGCGGGTTCCTCCGGGGACGGTGGCGACGACGGGGTCGCCGGGTTTCTGCTCGGCAGTGCTGGCGATGACGACGTCATCCCCGGAGCTGCCGCGTAGGACGCGCGCCGCACCGATGGGTATGGCTTCGACCGCGGGTGCGAAATAGCGATCTGCGAGCACCACGGATGCCTGCCATCTCCGAATTGGAACGGACGCATCCGCCTTCGACCAGGTGCCGAACGGAGCGAATTCGCCCGTCCCCGCGGTATACGGTCCTTCGATGTCCGTGGTCTCCCCGTCGTCGATGTAGGCAAAGACGGTCACCGCTCCTAAAGGCGTTGTCGACCCCTCGTAGCTTACCAAGAGGGCGTGTCGAAGATTTTGTTCCAGCTCCTCGCGCGACAGACCCGGCGGTACCGTCACGCGCTCTCTGCCGCGCAGAGCACGCACCTCCGCGCAGCGTCGGGCGAACCCCGACGTGACGTCGCCCCGTCCGCACGGGAGCCCTCGGGCTACGCGTAGACCGGCAGGGGGTGCGTCAAGGCCAGAGAACAGCAAGAGGCAGCGGACTGTTCTGGGTGGTTCCTTCGCCGAGTTGGCCGTCACTGTTGTACCCCCAGCACCAGAGCGAGCCATCGGTCTTGACTGCGCAGGTGTGAGAGAACCCTGCCTTCACGGCCATCGCAGTGCTTCCAAACGCCGTGACCTGGACTGGCGTCGTCTTGGAGGTGGTTGTCCCGTCGCCGAGCTGGCCGTCACTGTTGTACCCCCAGCACCAGAGCGAGCCATCGATCTTGACTGCGCAGGTGTAGTTGGAGCCGAGCGCGACGCCGATCACGCCGGCGCCGAGCGCGGCGACCTGGACTGGCGTCGTCTTGGAGGTGGTTGTCCCGTCGCCGAGCTGGCCGTCACCGTTGTACCCCCAGCACCAGAGCGAGCCATCGGTCTTGACTGCGCAGGTGTGATAGTAGCCGAGCGCGACGCCGCTCACACCGGCGCCGAGCGCGGCGACCTGGACTGGCGTCTTCTTGGAGACGGTTGTCCCGTCGCCGAGCTGGCCGTCACTGTTGAACCCCCAGCACCAGAGCGAGCCATCGGTCTTGACCGCGCAGGTGTAAGAGTAGCCGAGCGCGACGCCGCTCACACCAGCGCCAAGCGCCGTGACCTGGACTGGCGTCTTCTTGGAGACGGTTGTCCCGTCGCCGAGCGAGCCGTCACTGTTGAACCCCCAGCACCAGAGCGAGCCATCGGTCTTGACTGCGCAGGTGTGACTGTTTCCGAGCGCGACGCTGCTCACACCCGTGCCGAGCGTGCTCACCAGTGCCGGCACATTCATCCCAATCGAATCCGTTCCGACGCCGAGCTGGCCGTAGAAGTTGACCCCCCAGCACCAGAGCGAACCATCGGTCTTGACTGCACAGGTATGGCTCCATGTGGGGTTCCCCCCAGCGGCGACACTCGCCACGCTGGTTCCGATCGCCACCACCAGCGCTGGCGTGCTTTTCGCCGGAGGGGTACCCAGGCCGAGCTGGCCGTCGTGGTTGAGCCCCCAGCACCAGAGCGAGCCGTCGGTCTCGACTGTGCAGGTGTGATAGTAGCCGAGCGTGACGCTGCTCGCGCCGATGCCTAGCGCGGAGACCTGAACTGGCGTCGTCTTGAGGGTGGGTGTCCCGTCGCCGAGCTGTCCGTAGTAGTTGTCTCCCCAACACCAGGACGCCCCATCGGCCTTGACTGCGCAGGTGTGAGAGTAGCCGAGCGCGGCGTTGCTCACACCGATGCCGAGCGCGCTGACCTGGACCGGCGTCATCTTGGTGGCGATTGTCCCATCGCCAAGCTGACCGCTACTGTTGTCCCCCCAGCACCAGAGCGAGCCATCGCTCTTGACTGCGCAGGTGTGATGGAAGCCGAGCGCGACGCTGCTCGCACCGGTGCCAAGTGCCGCGACCTGGACTGGCGTCGTCTTGGAGGTGGTTGTCCCGTCCCCGAGCTGGCCGAAACCGTTGTGTCCCCAGCACCAGAGCGAGCCATCCGTCTCGACTGCACAGGTGTGAAAGTCGCCAAGCGCGACGCTGCTCACACTGACGCCGAGCGCGGTGACCTGAACTGGCGTCGTCTTGGAGGTGGTTGTTCCGTCGCCGAGCTGGCCGTGAGCGTTTTTCCCCCAGCACCAGAGCGAGCCATCGGCCTTGACTGCGCACGTGTGACCCCCGCGGAGCGCGACGCCGCTCACACCGGTGCCGAGCGCGGTGACCTGGACTGGAGTCGTCTTGGAGGCGGTTGTCCCGTCGCCGAGCTGACCGAAGTAGTTGTACCCCCAGCACCAGAGCGAGCCATCGGTCTTGATTGCGCAGGTGTGATCGTAGCCGAGCGCGACGCTGCTCACACCGGTGCCGAGCGCGGTGACCTGGACTGGCGTCGTCCTGGAGGCGGTTGTCCCGTCGCCGAGCTGACCGTAAGAGTTGTACCCCCAGCACCAGAGCGAGCCATCGATCTTGATTGCGCACGTGTAATTCCGCCCAGCCGCTGTCTCGACAAGGCCGCTGCCCAAGGCGACAACTTGTGTGGGCACCAGAGCGTAATCGACACTTGTGCCATCGCCCACCTGTCCCGATGCATTGTTTCCCCAGCACGACAGCGACCCATCGCTTTGTAGAGCGCAGCTATCCGAACCGCCGAGTGCTGTTCCAACAACAACCGCCAAGTCGCAAACGTTGGGCACGCCCGCCCCGCCGCAGGTCTCGGGCGCCACGCAGCCGCCGCAATCGACGAGCTGTCCGCAGGAATCCGCGATCGTTCCGCAGAGCCCCGCGCACGCGCCTGGGTCGCTGCAGCCGCAAACGTTGGGTACACCGCCGCCTTGGCAGGTCTCGGGCGCCACGCAGCCGCCGCAATCGACGAGCTGCCCGCAGGAATCCGCGATCGTTCCGCAGAGACCTGAGCAGTCAACCAACTCGGGTGTGCAGCACAAGCCCTCGGCGCAAACACCCCCGACACAGTCCTGGGCAACACCACACGCGCCGCCATCAGAACAGGCCGGGCAGTTGCTTCCTCCGCAGTCGACGTCCGTCTCGTCGTCGTTCGAGATGCCGTCGTTGCAGTTCGGCGACGAGCCGCCGGAGCCGCCCTGTCCACCGGAGCCGCCGAAACCGCCCTGTCCACCAGAGCCGCTGGTGTCGCCCTGTCCACCAGAGCCGCCGATGCCGCCGATGCCGCCAGAGGCGCCGGTGCTGCCGATGCCGCCAGAGCCGCCAGAGCCGCCAGAGCCGCCAGAGCCGCCCTGTCCACCAGAGCCGCCGGTGCCGCTAGTGCTAGTGGCCGCGTCTCCGCCAAAACCTCCGGTGCTCCCTGCGTTCGACCCGCCCTCACCGGCGCCGGTTGCGCTCGTGCTCACGGAGGAAGACGCGCCACCTCCGCCTCCGTGCGAAGTGGACGTGGCCGCGTCGTCGCGAGCGCGTTCGTCGAGCTCCGCGCGTCCGCAGCCTAGGGTGACGACGACGTCGGCGAGCACGAGAGCGAGGATCGCCGCTCTGCGCTGGCTCGGTACTCGCTCGCGGCGCGAAGACATCGATCTTCGATGCTATCACCGCCGTGAGCATGGGCGCGCCGGAATCCGTCCGAGCCTGCTACGTGGGACCGCTTTCGACTCGTCCAATCAACCGATCGGAGCGGCTAGGAAGCCCAAGAGCCTCACCGCATTCACGCGCGCACCGCGAAGCGCACTCGCGGCGCGGGTTCGCTGCAGTCGGGCCTCTACAGCGCGCAAGCCCGCGCTCTCTGCCGCGCAGAGCACGCACCTCCGCGCAGCGTCGGGCGAACCCCGACGTGACGTCGCCCCGTCCGCACGGGAGCCCTCGGGCTACGCGTAGACCGGCAGGGGGTCCATCTCGAAGAGCGTCGGGGACCGCGCGCGGGCTCTCACCGGCGGCGTCGTGGGGAGCCCGAGGCTCTCCAGGAGCGGCACGATGGCCTCCTGCTCGGTGACCAGCGCGATGAACCGCAGCCGCCCGCCGCAGGGGCACGCCAGCACATCGAGGTCGTACGTGCGGCGCAAGAGCGTCGCCCAATCGAGCCACGGCTTGGGCGTCGCCGCGCCGAGCAGCTCTCGGCGCTTCGAGCCCACGGCCGGGGCGGTCAACGCGGCCTCCGCCTCGCCCGCCTGTAGCGCCCTCGCGAGGCCCGCGTCCGCGCGCGTTGGGCTCGGGCTCGGCGTTCGTTCCGGCGTCGCCGCTGTCGCCTCCTTCCCCGCCTTGGCCTCCTTCGCCTCGCCGCCCTCGCGCGACCGACGACATCCCTCCTCGCGCGGCGGTCCAAGCGCCCGCGCCACGATGGCCGTGCGGAGGCCGTGCGCCGGAGCACACAGCCCCCCATACCGCACGAGTGGATACCTCGGTGGCGCCACCGCGCTCCGCGCGTTGCCCGCACCGTGGGCTCTCGGCACGACGGCGCTCGAATCGCGCTATCGCGAGGTTCAGGCGTTGCTGGAACGCGAGGGACTCCCCTTCGACACGCCGGACGAGAAGGAAGCCAAGGAGAAGCGCCGGAGGGAGATCGTCCGCCTCATCTCGGTGAAGCACTACGTCGCTTACCGCCAGGCGGAGCTCGAGGTCTGGTACCGCGCCGATCGCGAAGATTGGAGATGGCGGCTGCTGCGTGGCGGAGGTGAAGAGGCGGAGGTCACCGCGAAGCTCGCGGAGCTCGAGTCAGAAGGTCACGAGATCATGCCTCTGGAACAACGGCGCGAGCTGACGCTGGGGCCGAAGGCCGCCGAGGTGCACGCGACCGCGGAACAGGTCCGGCAGTCGCCGGCCGCCGGCGTCCTCGAGACGCACGAGCACCGAGAAGCGCTGCGGGACGCCATCCTCGAAGCCCGTCGCGAACTGATCATTGTCTCGCCCTGGCTGCGCACTGCCGCCGTCGACCACGAGCTGCTCGGCTGGCTCCGGACGAGCCTCGACCGCAACAAGGAGCTCCGCATCGTCGTCGGCTACGGTATCGAGCGCGACGTCGCATCGAGGGGGCAGGATCCCGCCGTCCGCGATCAAGAGGAGGCGCTTCGACGACTTCGCGAGATGGGCGACCGCGCGCGGGGTCGCTTGCGCATCGTCGAGGTCGGGAACACGCACGAGAAGATAGTCGTCTGCGACGACCAGTACGTCATCCTCACGAGCTTCAACTTCCTCTCGTTCAACCCGAAGCCGGGGAAGGGGTTGAGGAGGGAGATGGGCTACCGGATCACGGACGCGGCGATCGTCGCCGACGTGCGCACGCGCGTCGCGACCGCATTGGCGAGGTAAGGCGCGTCCGCAAGAAACCCATGCATTTCAGCATGCTGCCTGAGCGTTGCAGACCTTGCGATGATGCCCTAGGCAACACAAACTAACGGGTCAATCCCACCTGTCTTCGAGGTGCGGTAAGGGCAGCGGGACAGGACGCCGTGCGATTGCTGGCGCGTGACTCGTTCAACGCCGTGGCCGTGCGCAGCATAGGGGATGACGAGGCCGAGGACCTGATCACGCCAATGCAGCCAACGGCCTAGACCGGCAATACCGAGTGGCTAGGAGCTGTGCTCTGTTCGTCCTTGAACGTGCTGTTCGGGCCCACCCTCCGCCGGTGTTCCGCCTTCCAGGGAATCTCCAGGAAGTTTGCGTTGGACAAGGCTCGCCTGGCCATGTGCAGAAGGCGCCCGCGAAAGCGCTTGATCAGAGCGCTGACCGAGACAAGGAAGTGGCGCTGTCTGCACCTCGATGGTCAGACGCCCTCAGCAGACGCATGCAGACTCAGCCCCAGCGCGCTGACCACCCGCAGGATCGTAGCGAAATCGGGACTACGGTCACCGGATAAGGCCTTGTACAGGCTTTCGCGGGAAAGGCCCGCATCGCGCGCGACCTGGGCCATGCCTTTCGCTCTGGCGATGTCGCCCAGCGCCTTCGCGACAAATGCCGCGTCCCCGTTGGCCTCCGCCAGCGATGCTTCGAGGTAAGCGGCCATTTCCTCAGGTGTCCTCAGGTGTTCTGCCACGTCAAATCGGGTCGTCTGGATCTTTTTCTTCATCGTCGACTCCTACAGGCATTCGGCCAGCTTGATTGCGCTTTTGATGTCCGTGTCCTGCGTCTTCTTCGTCCCGCCGCCCAGTAGGACGACGATTGTCCGACCCACCTTCGTGAAGTATACTCGGTAGCCAGGGCCGTAGTCGATTCGCGGCTCCGAGACGCCCTCCCCAACCGGTTTGACGTCGCCCGGATTTCCGGCCGCCAAGCGCTCGATCCGAACCAGCACTCGCGCCCGTGCGCGCACGTCGTCGAGACGATCAAGCCACTCGGCAAATGCCTCCGTTTTCCGGATCTCGTTCACCATAAGCACTGTAGCCCCGTGGCTACGGGCCGTCAAGAGAGGCGCTACTTGCCGAAAACTTCAGAGGGTCCGGGGTAAAAGGCGCCCTTGGCATGTTCCCGCACATGTGCAACCGTTGGAACCATGGCGAAGACCAAGCGAGCTCGAGTTCTCATGGATACGGAGGATCTCGCCCTCATCCAGCGTCTCGCTCGCGGACGCGGTGCATCTGTCTCTGATCTCGTGCGGGAGGCCGCCGGGGCGCAGTTGCCCTCTCAAGTCGGACTCGCCCGAGAAGTGGAGGCTGTTCGTCGATTCCTACGTTTGCCAAGCGCTCCACTACCGGAGTGGAGTCAACTGAAGGCGGAGATTGAGGAACGCCGTGGTTAGTGTCTTCTCGCTGCGGACAGAAATGACGGAGGGAGGGGCCAAGGCTCGTGAGCAGCGGGGCGCCACGTCTCTAGGCAACCCTCAACAGTCGTACACCGAGGGCTTTCGAAGCTCGGGCGATGGTGGATAGTGTGATGCCCGTGTCGTGGGGGTCGAGCAGTCGATGCACGACCGTGCGGCTCGTTGACATCGCACGTGCTAGATCGGTCTGGGTGAGCTTCTGGCGCTCCATGGCTCGTTGGATCTTGTGCGAAAGCAGCTTCTTCTGGGTGAGAAGCTCCACTTCTTCCAACTCCCCCGTCTCCTCAAAAAAAGAGTCCAGCGTCGATCCAACATGCTTATTCATCGACTTTTCTCCACATCAAGTTGACGTTTTTTGGCGGTATCCAGATCCGTAGCCGGGGTTTTCTGGCTCTTCTTCGTGAACCCGTGCAAAAGCACCATCATCCCGTCTTCGATACAGAAGAGAACGCGATAGATATTCGTGTCAACTCCCGTTCGAACTTCGTAGAGCCCGTTGCCAAACCCATCGACAAGCGGCTTGCCAATGGGCCACCGCCACTGGACCTGCTGGATGTCGGCCCCGACCTCTCTACGCACGTGGGCTGGCAGCCTCTTCAACCACTCTCGGACGGGCTCATTTCCAACCTCCGTTCGGTAGAAGTGGCACGCGAGCTTCGGGCGCTTGGGGGCAGCAGTCACGGTTACGCTCAAGGAATGTACCGATTTCGGTACGATTTGCAAGCACAATAACGCGCTGATGCAAGAATCGACGTGTAGGCCCCCGGTGCGCGCATACGTCCGGCGCGCACTTCGGGCACTGGCGGACACGCCGAGACGCCGAGTGAAATTAGAGTGAGCGTCAGCTGTCGCCAAGGCTGTGCTTAACGAGCCGTGCTCCCAACCCTCATCGAAATACCGCCCAGCCAACACCTGCCGACCCGCCAGAAGCGGGCTCGCTCGCTTGGCACTGATACGCTCGTCGAAGGTCGAACACCCAAGAAGTCAAGCAGCGGCTCGGGTAGGCGGATGTTCGGGTGAGCCCTTCCTCGTCTCCGGAGTGGAGCCGAGTGGACAAGAACGAGCCTGCCGTTCCGCACATGGGCCTTTGTCGTCGGCACGATCGTGGGTAACATCCGTCCGACCGACGACAGTCCGTGAGCCGATGTGAGTTGATGGTATGAGCACCGAGAGTCTCCTTGAAAAGCTCCGCGCGCGGCGCCGGCCCTCCTGGGAGAAGCTGCAGCCGCTTCTGGCTCCTCTCGATGAGGCAGATGCGGCCGCCTTGGAGCCCGAGCTTGCTCGGTGGTCTGACGAAGAACGGACATTTCCGGTCGACATCTGGGAGAAGGGCGCGAGCATCCCCAAGGCGGCGAAGCTATTTCGCCACCTGGACCTTCGAGGTCCACCCGTGTTGGGCGGCGATGTCTGGACATGGGTGCCCAGGTTCTTCGAGCGGTTGATGCTGAATCCTGCGGTCCATCACGTCAGTTCACTGTCGCTCGGCGACATGGCGACGCATCTGACGGGAAGTATGCTTGCCGGTTTTCGCAATTTGCGGACGCTGAGCATTCGGACCAGAGATGCTTACTTCTCGGCGATCCGCGACGCGCAGTGCGAGGTCTTGGCTCAGTCGCCGGCGCTGTCAGGTCTCACCTCCTTGAACATCGAATATTGCGACATCCGTTCCGCTGGTGTGGCGGCGCTCGTAAGCTCACCCTACCTCCACTCGCTGCAGACGCTCGAATTGTATGTGCCATCGCGCCCCCCGGCTCTCCGGGCGCTCGCGGAGGGAAGTGACCTCGTGCTGTCGGGACTCACCACGCTCGGGCTTGGTGGTGAGCACTTGAGCGCCGAGGGCGTGGAGGCGCTCTGTGCGGCATCGGATCTGTTTGCTAGGCTGCGCGTTCTGCGTATTTTTGCCATGGACACGGAAGCCTACGACTGGAGTTCCCCGTTTGGCGTCGGCCGCGAAAAGAACGTGAAGACGCTCGCCACTGGGCTGTTGAGGCTCCTGTCTGGATTCAAGGGATTGCAGCGGCTGGAGGTGCTTCACGGCTACCGGCGCACCTTGAAGGTCGTCAAGGGGTTCGCGCTGCGCGCTCTGAAGAGCCCTGCCCAGATCATAACGGAGGCGTTTCCAGAAGCCATGCGAGGGCGGCCTGGGAAAGCATGAAGACCTCTGGAAACCGCAGGCCTCCCGACAAACCACCACTACTCCCACGCCTCATCGAAATACCCCCCAGCCAACACCGGCCGACCCGCCAAAAGCCGGCTCGATCGCTTGGTGCTGATACGCTCGTCGAACACCAAGAAGTCAGGCAAAAGCTCGGGCAAATGACGCGCCGCGAGTACGCCTGTCCGAGACACACCCGCGTAGAGCACCACGTACTCTGAAGGGTTTTCGGGGTGAGGGCGGATCATCGCCACGCCTACGTTCTTCCCTTCGTAGCGCGCGCCGCGCAGGGTCAGACCACCCGCATCGAAGGCCACGGGGAAGGCCTTGGCGAAGCGCTCCGTGACCGTGTTGGCCGCTGGACGGCCCACCAGGACTAACGTCTTCTTTGCTTCCGCGTCAGTCAGATCGACGTCCCTGCGAATCGGGAAGTGCGCCTCGCGGTAGCTGCGCCCCGACGCCAACAGCTCGGCTAGCATCTGATTCGACTCGGTCTCGTTCGCTAGGCGCGTGCCGTACACGATCAGCGCCTCGTGCCTCTGCCAGTCGTCGAGGGGGCCCGACACGAGCGCGCGCTTCCTTCCTTCCAGGCGAGGAGGTTTGTCCGAGCCAATCCATCCGCCCTCGTTGCGCGACAGGTAGGCCTTCGCCATGGACGGTGGCAAGGTCAGGGGCTGCCCGTCCACCTTCGCCTGGACATCGCCCGTGACCCCTAGGAGCTTCAAATCCAGCGCAAAGTGTGCGACGTTTTGGGTGTCGACGTCGAGCGTCAGGTCCTTGGGCTTGAAGGTGGCGTCGATGCGCGCGGGGGCCTCGCGCATGCCGAGCAGCTCGACCCAGTAGGCGCGGTTGTAACGGTGCTCGCCCGCTACCAGCACCACATGCTCGGGCGCGCGCGGCGCCGTTTTGGGCGTGAGCCAGGCAATCATGCGCGCCTTTTCATAGCCGTAGGTCCACACGTCGTGGCCCATGTCGTCTTGCAAATCGATGCGCGCCGGGACGCCTGCCTGCTTCATCTTGCTGATCATGACCGCCGAGCGCGCCGGGTCGTCGAGGCCGCCGTGGATGGCCTGGAAGGGGATGTGGAGGGCGTTCTCGACGAAGCCGATGCTGGCCCGCCGGGCGAGGGCCACCTCTTCGAAAGGCTCGTGCGGCACGCCGGTGACGTCGCGGTAGGTGTGCAGGTTGGCGTAGCCGCAGAGGGGCGCGGAGGCCGAGAACAGGTCTGGAAAATGGATGGGTAGGGTGAAGGCGCCTGTGCCTCCCATCGAGTAGCCGGTGATCGACACGCGCTGCGGATCGATGCGGTAAGCCTGCTTCATTTCGGCCACCACGCGCAGCACGTCCTCCTCACCGAGGGGGCGCGGACCGACGTTGCCGAAGGTGGACGGCGCTACCAGGAACGCGCCGTAATCTGGAAAGGCGGGCAGGTGCCTCGCCAACACGCCCCGGTCGTCCTCCGGTTTCGGTGGCTCGCCGATCAACGTGCGCAGCGCTATTTCCATCGGATTGTCCAGGCCGTGCAGCACCACGACGAGGGGCTTGGGCTTGCCCGCGGGCTTGTAGGAGCGCGGAACGTAGGCAAGGTAAGATTGCAGGCTGCCGTCCTGGGGCGCGAGGTAGGCGCGGCGCACGATCCCGGTCTTGGCAAGGTAAGGATCGGCGCCCTTCTCCGCGGCCTTGAGCACCTTCTCCGCGTCTTCGATCAAGCCTCGGATCCACGCCTCGTCGCGGTGGCTCTCCTGCAAGGCGCCTTCGATCAAGGTCAGGTGAGCCTCGAAGCTCGCGCGGCTCGCGGGCGGGACGGCGGTAGGGTCGAAATGGGAGAGACCTTCCTTGAGCTTGACGAGCCTCTCCGTGAGCCTCGGTCGGTACAAAAGGCTGGTGGCATAGGCAGGGCTGTCGTCGAGCGACAGTTCCAGGGTCCTCTTCCCGGCCTTGGCCACGGGCACCGTCAGCGCGATGGGCGCTGTCTCGGACATCAGGGCCTCGCGCGACAGCGTGCCCTCGAACGCGGCTGCCTTGGCTTTGTCGAGGCGGGCCGTCAGCGTAAACGACTCTCCCGCGAAGGGTGCCAGTCCCTCCCAGGTCGGCCGGACAGCCACGTTGAAGGAGCCGACGCTGAGGGCCAGTCTGTCTTCGTGGTAGTCCAAAAGCTCTCCCGCTGAGCACACCTCGTTCTCCACGTCGGCGGCGAAAGCCACGCTGCGAAGAGGCATGCCGTCCTCCGCCAAGAGCCGCAGCCAGGCCCCGGCGCGCGAGCCGGTGCGCTCCAGCAGCACGAGCAGGGGCGTCACGCCGCGGGGCAAGGTCAGTGCGGTGTGCTGCTCGTCGGGCTGCGCGTCGCCTTCGTCCGAGGTCGTGTCGAGGATTTGGGTCGGCCCGAGGGCCACCACCATGTGCCCCTCGACGCCTGTTGCCAGCAGCGCCTTTTGCTCTCGTGGTGAGATCACATAGGTGAGCAACACACGCGAGGGCGAAGCGCGGTCACCCACCCGCGAGACCTCCGCGTAGCCGCTCGGAAAGCACGCATTTCGAAGGCCGAGCTCGAGAGCCCCGCTGAAGGCGTCGTTCGGTTGGCTGGTCAGGCGCTTTGCGACCTCGTTGCCAAAGCCGGCCGACACGCGAAAGGCGTTGATGAAGCCTCGCCGTCCGGGGACGCGCAGGGCCTTGGGCGACACGACGAGGTCACCCACGACAAGGGGCGCGCATCCGTCGCCCACGCAAGCCTCGGCCTCGGCGCAGGCGACGCTCACCCACTGCCCGTGCTGGCAGCGCTCGACGCGGTTGTCAGCCGCGCAGCGAGCTGCGTTGGCGGCGCAAACCCCGGGGGCCTCTGGGGTCTCGGCGGAGGCCGCCACGGATGCGCTCGGGCTTGCTGTCGGGGGACCGTCGGCAGGCGCGCTCGTGGGAGCCCAGGCCCGCGAGGGAGCCCCGGGCGACTCGCTGGTGGCGCAGCGACCGCAGCCGGCACTGCCCGCGAGGGCGGATAACGCGGAACATACGCTCAGCGCTCCTAGAAGTGCCCGAGAACGAGATGTCTTTGCGAGGTGAAACGGGCTTGCCAAGGCGCTCGCCCTCCGTATACTGCCGCTCCCCATCACGGGCCGAGCTTTCGAGGACATTTCATGTACGCAGTCATCAAGACGGGCGGGAAACAATACCGGGTCAGCGAGGGCCAGACGCTTCGCGTGGAGAAACTCCCCGGTTCCGTCGGCGACAAGGTCACGTTTGGCGAGGTGCTCCTCGTCGGCGGCGACACCACCAAGATTGGCCAGCCCTTCGTGAAGGGTGCCTCGGTTTCCGCCGAAATCACCAATCTCGGCCGCGGTCCCAAGATCGTGGTCTTCAAGTTTCGCCGCCGGAAGAACTACCGGCGCCACACCGGCCACCGCCAGCCCTTCACGCAATTGAAGATCACCGGCATTCAGGCCTGAGGTAACCCCACCATGGCACACAAAAAAGGCGGCGGCTCTTCACGCAACGGCCGCGATTCCAACGCTCAACGCCGCTCCGTCAAGGTCTACGGCGGCGAGACGGTCACCGCGGGCAGCATCCTGGTTCGCCAGGTCGGCTCCAGCATCCACGCCGGCAAAAACGTCGGCACCGGCCGCGACTTCACGTTGTTTGCTCTCGTCGAGGGCACCGTGAAGTACGAGTGGGCCACCAACACGCGCAAGCAAGTGTCGGTCTACCCCGCCGCTTCCGCCTGAAAATCGCTCCAAAACAGCTATTGTCGAGGCACTTGCCTCGTGGAATCCAAACTCCTCGCCGTTGATCTCGACGGCACCCTCGTTCAACGCGACGGTGCCGTGCACGACGCCGACGCGCGCGCCATCGAGCGGCTGCGCGACAGCGGAATTCCCGTGTCGATCGTCACCGGTCGGCTCTACTCGGGCTCCATCGAGACCGCGCGTCACGTGGGGATTCGCGGCCCGATCGCGTGCGTCGACGGCAGTCACATCGTCGACACCGTCACCGAGGCCGAACACGTGCACCGCACGATCGCGGGCGACGACGCCGAACGCTTGCGGCAGGTGATCGAGCGGCACCATGCGGCGAGCTTTCTCTTCGCGCAGGACGCCATCGTCCACGACGGGCGTGGCGAGCCCTTTTTGCAATACGTGCGCACGTGGTCGCGGCGCGTGAGCCTGGTGCCGAAGGTGACGCAACATCCCCATTGGGGGCACGAGCGCGGGGTGCTCGCGGTGGTCGCGGTTGGGGCCGACAACGACATCCGAGACGCCGTGGAAGAGCTGCACGAATCCCTCGGAAACGCGGCCCATGTGGTCTCGTTCCCGGTGGCCCGCTACCCCGGGGTCTCGGCCTTCGTGGCCCGCGCGAAGGGGCCGACCAAGGGCACCGCCATCGCGTGGCTCGCCGAGCACTACGGCATTACGCCGGCCGAGGTGGTGGTCGTCGGCGACTGGTTGAACGATGTGCCGATGTTCCAGGTCGCGGGGCGTTCGTTCGTGATGGGGCAGGCCCCCGAGGACGTGAAGGGTCACGCGACCGACAGGCTCACCGCGGACACCCTCTCCGGGGGTGGGATCGCCGAGGCCATCGCCGCCGTGTGGGGCGTCTAGCTATTCGTTTGACGTCAAACGACTTGGCGGACGGGCCTTAGAAACCAGGGCCTTCGACGCCGCCGTGCTTCTGCGGCGGGGCGTCGGGGGTGGCCTTGGGCGGACGTGTCGAGGTGCCGCCCTTGGCGCCGCCCGAGCCTTTTTTGGTGGACGCTTCGACCGAAGGCAGCTCGCTCGGCTCGAGCACGAGGTTCTGCTCGGCCTCGGCGCGCGCCTTCTCGGCGAGGGCCTCGTTGCGCGTTTGTTCGAGCAAATTGCGGAGCCGCGCGAGGCTCGACGTGAGCGCGACTTGGGAACGACCGGCGACCGCGACCATGGGCGGACGAAGGTTGAGGAACACGAGGCCCGCGGCCATCAGCACCAAGACGCCGGCCACGATGGCCCACAGCGGTGACGGGCGCTTGGGGCCCAGGGGCGTTTTTTGTGCGCCCGACCAGGTGCCTTGGGTCGTCGATCCGAGGCGGGGGGGCGGTGGGATCGATGTGGCGCTCAGCGAGCGCGAGTGGAGCTGCGGGTAGGGCGTCGCGGTGATCTTCGCGAGCACACCGTCGAGCCGGTCGGCGAGCTCGCGCGCGGTGCTGATGCGCTGCGTGCGATCTTTGGCGAGGGCGCGATCGATGATT
>CAYLJT010000017.1:0-25337 GCA_964383995.1 uncultured Polyangiaceae bacterium | reverse complement strand
CGCATCACCATCACCGCCTCGGGCGGCATCAAAGAGTAAGAGGTGCAGAGCATGGTGCAAGAGCCGAGCGCTCACGAGGCCGGGGACAAGTCGCGGCGCGAGCAGATCGAGCGGCGCAACAAGCTCGATAACCTCTGCTACACGCTCGAAAAGACCATCTCGGAGAACAAGGACAAGCTCCCCGAGGGAGACGTCTCGGCCCTCGAGTCGGCGATCAAAGACGCTCGCGCGGCCATCGAGAAGCAGGACGACGACGCCATCACCGAGGCCATCACCAAGCTGGAGAAGGAGGCCCACCGGGTCGCCAGCGTGATGTACGAAAAGGCGGGCCCGGGCGCGGCACCGCCGGGCGCTGGCGCTCCGCCGGCGGGCGACGCGGGCGAGGCGAAGAAGGGCAAAGACGGCGTGATCGACGCGGAGTTCGAAGACGCGAACTGAGCGTCACAACGCCTGACCCGATGGCGGCCCGCTGGAGACAGCGGGCCGTTATTGTTTTGTGCTCAAAAGAATCAGGGTTTGGGGGCGTCGGTGGGCTTCTTCGTGGTGACGTGGAGGTAGAAATCGCCGAGCGTCGTGAGCTCGAAGATCGCCGTGTTGGTCACGTCGTCGATGCGCTTGGGGGCGATCACACGCCAGGTTATCTTCTCGCGGCCGCCCTCCCCCACGAGGATCTCGCCGATCGCGAGGTTGGCTTCTTTGTGCGAGCCCGCGGGCATCTCGAAGATGAACGGGGTGCTCTGCGTGTCCATGTTGCGGAAGTCTTCCGCGCCCGCGTATTGCGTCATCGTGTGGTAGATGCGGCCGATCACTTGGCCCGTGCTCTTGCCCTTCTTGTCGATCTTGAAGGTGACGTTGACCGCGCGATCGAAGGCGTATTCGGGGATGCGCAGCACGGCCCGGGCCTTGTCGTCGCCGAGCTCGAGCTTGGCCGCGGGGGTCATGCCGAAGGTGTTGGTGATCTCCTCTTCGGAGCTCATCAGGATGGGCGGACGACCGCTCGGTGGGCGCGTCGTGGGGCCTTCGGGGGCGGCAGGCTCGGCGGGCGGCGGGGTCTCGGGCGCCGGCTCGGCGGACGCCTCGGGCGCGGGGGCCTCCACGGCGGGGGCCGCCGAAGCCGCAGCAGCGGGGGCCTTCGGGGCCTCGACGGGCGGGGTCTCGCCGCCACAGGCAGCGAGCAGGGCCACAGCAACGAAAAGCGGAGAGCAATATCGCATGGCCCCTTCGCTACGGCTTTGTCGCGACGAGATCAAGCAACCAAAGCGCGGCCCCTGGGGGCTTCCGACTTGCGCCCGCGCACCGTATAAGGCGCCCATGCGAAAAACACCGCTTCGGCTGGGTGCTGTGCTGGTCGCTGTGATGCCGTTGGCCTGCGGCGGCGCGCCGCCTCCCGAGCCCGCGTCGCCCAAGCCCACCCAGGCCGCGTCACCCACCCAGGTTGCAGCGGCGCCCGTGCAAGTCGCACAGGCGCCCCAGGTCGACCTTTCGCCGGTGCCCGAGCCCGAGGGTGTAGTCGGCTTGGCGCGCTGGCGTAGCCCCGATGCGACCCTGCGTTCCATCGCGAAGACCGCGGGCCTGCCCGAGACCCTGGTGACCTCGCAGTCCGAGACAGTCGTCACCGAAATCCTTCGCGAGACGATGCACGGCGTCGTCAACGAAGAGCAGCTCGCCCCGGTGATCGCGACCGATGCCCCCGTCGACGCGGTAGCGGCCCTCGATCCCAGCCCCAACAAGCGGGATGGCTTCGGCGCCATCGCGATCGGCCTGCGCTCGCTGGAGCGCGCAAAAGAGGCTGCGGCAGCGTCCGGGCCGGTGGTGGAGGTGGCTCCGGGTGTGTTTCGCATCGGCGAAAAGCGCCATTCGCAGGGCGCTTGCGTGATCGCCGCCTCGGCGGGCCCGGTGCCCGCGCGGCTCGTTTGTGGTCCGCGCGATCGCGACGTCATGGCCCTCACGCCCTACCTCACGCGCACGCTCTCCACGGTGCCCGCGGGCCCCACCGATGTGCACGCGGAGCTGCGTGTGGCGCCCATCGATCAGCGCTTCGGCGCGCTCGCGCGGCAGGTGCTCGCGGGCGCGCCCATGTACGCGCAGAGCGAGCTGTCGATCGGTGAGCCAAAGTTCGATCGCACGCTGATGGAAGCGGCCAGCGCGTTGGCCGACGAAACCTCGGATTTATTGGGCGATATCGACAAAATCGGCATGGACTTCTCGCTCTCTCCGACGGCGGGCCTGACGATGAGCGGCTCGCTGTCGTTGCGCCGCACCAAGTCGTGGATCGCCCAGGGCATCGCCGAGCGGCCCACCAAGACGGGTGCTCCGCCGATGTTCTGGCGGCTGCCGAAGGACAGCGAAATGGCCGTATTTGCCGGGGGATCGGACCCCGCGCGCTACTCGAACATCTTGCGCACGCTGCGCACGCTGCTCGACGGTGTGCTGACCAAAGAGAACATCGGCACCCCCGCCGATCGCCGCGCGCTGGCCGAGCTGATCGCGATGCCGCTGCAAAAGACGACGAGCTCGGTGCAAGCCTCCGGGCACACCGACGACACGAAGAGCAAAGCGAAGGAAGCGGCTCAACAGAAGATCGACGCCATGCTCGACAGCTACGTCGGCTGGCACTTGACCGGCGTCGACGAGGCCCCCGCGGCGACGGTGAAATATTTGAAGGACTTCGTGGCGGTCTACAACCGCCGTTCGTTGCTCCAGCCCCTGCGCGACGAGCTCGGCGACGACGCGAAATTCCTACCGACGGTGAAGACCGTGCCGCCGCCCGCGCAGCTCGGCGCGGGCGCCCTCGATGTCGAGATCAAGGTCAGCAACATCCCCGCCGATGAGTTCGACAAGGCCTTCGGTGGCTCGGGCGCCAAGGGCAAGACGCTCTCGGTGGCGGTTCACATGCTCGTGATGGGCGACGGCGGCACCACCTGGATCGCCATCGGAACGAACCGCGATTCGCTCGTAAAGCGGCTACTTTCCGTCAAGAACGGCGCGCCCGAGAGCGCCACGCTGGCCACGCGTTCGGGCCTCGAGCCGCTGAAGAGCACGGCGCCCTGGACGGGCGGCTTCTTCACCATCGCCGCGGTCACCGCGAGCCTGAAGAGCAGCATGGAAATGATGCCCGCGGGCGGCTCCGAGGCGCGCGAAATGGCCGACGCCCTGAGCAAAATGCCGAACGGCGGGCTCACCCCCATGATCCTCACGGGCACGGTTTCGAGCGGTAGCCCCGTCGTGTCGCAGACAAGCTTCAACGTGCCGAGGGGCACGATGGAAGACATCGCCGCGATGGTGATGTCCTTCGTTCAGAGCCACTGACGAGCGCGGCGTACAGCGAGGCAGCGACACCCAAGGGCGCATCGGCTACGCTGGTGCGTCATGCGATTGCCTATTGGCCTTGGTGTCTTGGTGGGTTCCCTTGCGCTCGGCGCGCTGGGCTGCAGCGGCGACGATGAGGCCGCGACGGGGGCGGGAGCCGGGGCCGCAACGTCGGCGTCGAGCGGCACGGGTCAGGGCGGAGCGACGAGCACGAGCGCTACCTCCTCGACGAGCTCGGGCGTGATCCCCGAAGACGCGTTCACGGTGACGTTCGGCCCCGTCGACGTGCAGCCGGGCTTCGAGTCCACGCAGTGCGTGGTGAAACGCCTCGGAAACCCGGATGCCGCCCACATCGGCGCGATCATCAACAAGCTGTCGCCCGGATCCCACCACCTGATCGTCTACCGCACAGCGGACACCGAAGAGCAACTGACACCCTTCGATTGCGATCCCTTCGTCGACACGCTGAACCCGGCCAAGGGCTCGCCGCTGATGGTCACGCAGAAGGCCGAAGAGACCTTGAGCTTGCCGACCGGCGTCGCGTTCTCGCTGGAGGCAAACCAAATGGTGCGCCTCGAAATGCACTACATCAACGCGAGCGGCTCGAAGCTCAGCGTGAGCGCGTCGTCGTCCTTCGTGCCCGTGCAAAACTTCACGGACGAAGCGGACTTTCTCTTCATCGGCAACCCCGACATCTCCATCCCACCGCAGTCGAAGGACACCGTCGGTCCGACCTATTTCCCGCTCCCCGCGATGTTCGCCGACGCGAAGATTTTCGCCCTCACGGGGCACACGCACCAGTGGGGCACCAACGTGACGGTGGCCGCGGCGCAGACCGAGTCCGGTCCGGACACGCCCCTTTACAACGTGCAGGATTGGCAGTGGGACGAGCCCGCCACCGTGTACCCGAGCCCGCCCTTCCCGATGCCCGCAGGCGGCGGCTTTCGGTTCACCTGCGAGTACAACAACCTGAGCTCGAAGACGGTCGACTTCGGCGAGTCGGCGAACGCCGAAATGTGCTTTTTCTGGGCTTATTACTACCCGAGCCAAGGGGCATTCGTTTGTGCTCATACGGATCAAGTCCCCGGCGGGCTCGACCTCTGCTGCCCGGGTGATCCGCTCTGCAGCCAGCTCTTCTGAGCTAAGGTCCGAGCAGCGTTTCGAGGGGGCGCGACTTGGATGTGCGCTTGCCCTTGATCCAACGAATGAGCGGCTCTCGCCAGTCGACGCCGGTGTCCAGGCCGTGGGGGTCTTCGGCTTCGAGGTGCAGGCCCGAACCGCCGAAGTACAAGAAGTCGATGGTGACGACCTTGTAGCTGCGCGACGGATCGATCGGAGCACCGCTGGCGTCGACCCAACCGTCGTCGGTCTTCGACACGCCCGCCGCGAACAGCTCGTGCGCCTCCAGGTTGTCGACCAAGTCTTGACCCGTGAGGTGGAGCACGAACAGCCGGTTGTCGAAGGGCATCACCGAATAGACGCAGCCCGTCGTCACGTCGCCCTTTGGGACCTCTTGTCTCAGACCGCCGCGGTTCACGAAGGCCACGTCCGCGTCCAGCTCTTCGCGCCACGCGCGGGTCACGAGGTCCCCGAGGGCCTCCGAGCGGTGCGCCAACCCGCTCGCCGAAAAGCCTATGATTTCCCCTAGATCTTTTTGCACCGAGGCCTCGTAAGCGACGCGCAGTTGGACGAGGTCGGGATCGGCCGCGACGGCGCCGGTCGCGTCGTGCGCGACGTCGATGACCTTGGCCTCCGCGCGCGTCACGCGCGCCTTCGGGGTGCGGCTTGGATCGATCGTGAGGCCCACGCGCGCGTAGCTTCCAAGGCGCCAACCGGGGCTCACCAGCGGGGTCGCGCCCACGTTCGAAGTCATGACGCGATGACAATGACCCGCACCCACGAACGCCAAGTTCCACTCCGGGTGCCGCTCGATCATCGGCTCGATCACCGGCGGGCATTCGTGCGCCAGGAGCACGACGGCGCTCGCCCCCGCGGCCCATGCAGAGGGGATCGCCTCTTCCAACGAGCGCTCGATGGGATCGATGGAAAGGCCTGCAAAATGGCTCGCGCGCGCGGTGGTGAGGGCGGTCTCCGTGGTCGCGCCGACGACCGCGATGGTGACCCCGCGGCGCTGAAACGTGGCGAATGGCACGAGGCCCAGCGACAGCTTTGGATCCACCACGCGGACGTTCGCCGAGACGTACGGGATGCCTTCGATCGCGGCGTTTTGGACGAAGGCGTCGCGGCCAAAATCGAGCTCGTGGTTGCCGAACGCGCTCGCTGCGTAGCCCATGCGCGCCATGCTGAGGGCCATCGGAACGCCGTCGTAAAACGACGAGAGCGCAGGCCCGGTCCAGTTGTCGCCCCCCGACAACGCGAGGGTTCCATCGCAGTCCCGCGACGGCGCAAGCGGCTCCGCTTCGAAGGCAGGCGGAACGGCACCGTGGGGCGGTGCCCAGCGCGGCATCGGTCGCGGGCAGTGCCCTTCGTCGCGGATCCAACGAGCGAGCAGCTCGGGGGCTCCACCCTGGATTTGCGCGTCGTTTTTCGCGGGCTCGACCCAGCCGTGCTCGTCGCTCGTGTAGAGCAACGTGACCTCCACGGGCGCCGTCGACGACGTGACCTCGGGACCTCGCGGGCGCGTGGGCTCAGCGCACGCGCCAAGAGCAACGAGCCAAAGAAGCAAGGCCGCGCGCCGAAGCACGCGAACAGTATCGCACGGCCGTCCATGACCGGGGCCCGGCCGCTGTATTAAGGTCCCGCCATGCGCCTCGTCCGTATCGCCCTCGCGAGCGTCGATTCCACCGTGGGTGCCGTACGCTCCAACGTCGATCGCTGCATCGAGCTCGCGCACGCCTGCGCGAAAGACGACGTGACCGTCGCGGTCTTCCCGGAGCAGGTGGTGGGTGGCTACGCCGCGGAGGACCTCGTGCAGTGGCGCTCCTTCGTGGCCTCTCAACGCCGCGAGCTTGAGCGATTTGCCGAGGAAACAGCGGATATTCCGCTCATTTCGGCGATGGGGCTCACGGTTGGTGTGGGCGGTGACCTGTTCAACGCCGCGGCGCTGGTGGCCGGCGGGCGCGTGTGGGGCTTCGTTCCGAAGGAGAAGTTGCCGACCTACAACGTGTTCTACGAAGCACGCGTGTTCTCCCGCGGAACACCGGGCCTTTGCCTCGACGCCGAGGGCGTGCCCCTTGGCGATTTCGTCTTTACCACCGAGTTTGGCACCCTCGCGCTCGAGGTCTGCGAGGACGTGTGGTCCCCCGAAGGACCCATGCGCAGGCGCTGTTATTCGGGGGCCGAGCTGGTGTGCAACCTATCGGCGTCGCCCTACCGCGCGGGCATTTTGGGCACGCGGCGCGAGATGCTCGCGACCCGCGCGGCCGACAACCAGGCCACCATCGCCTACGCGAACCTGGGCGGCGCCAACGACGGGCTCATCTTCGACGGCGGCGGCATCGTGAACCAAAACGGCCGGCCCGTGCTCGATTCGGCGCGGTTTCGCGAGGGCTTCGAGGCCGTGACGGTGGACCTCGATCGCACCACGCGCTGCCGTCGCGAGGCGAGCACGTGGCGCACGGACCTCGAGGCCTACCGCACCGCCGGGCCCACCGTGCCCTCGCTCCGTGTCGACACGAAGGCCGCCGATCGCTCCTGCCTCTGCTACCCCGCGCCCGCCCCGAGCTCGACGTTTTTTCTACCCAGCAATCAGCTGCCAACGCGCTCGCCGCGCGACGAGCTGCTCGACGATCTGTACGAGGCGATAGCCCTGGGCGTGGCCGATTATTACCGCAAAACCAGGGCATTTCGTTGCATCGGCGTGGCCCTCTCGGGGGGCCGTGACTCGCTGCTCTCGTTCCTCGTGGCGCACCACGCGGTGGAGCTCTTGCACCCGGAGCTGCGGGGCGACGCGCTGCGCGCGGTGATGAAAGAGCGGCTCTTCGCGTTTTACATGCCGAGCCGTTATTCGAGCGATGCCACGCAAGAGGCGGCGACCAAGGTGGCCGAAGAGGTCGGCGCGAGCTTCCTCGTCTTGCCCATCGAAGAGGCCTTCGAACGCGAGCTCGAAGCCACCGAGGCCATGCTGCGCGGCGGCGAATTGACCGAGCTAACGCGGCAAAACGTGCAAGCCCGCGTGCGCGGCAGCCGCATGTGGAACTGGGCCAACTCGAGCGGCGCGCTGTTCTTGCAAACGGGCAACATGAGCGAAAAGGCCCTCGGGTACACCACCGTCGGCGGCGACCTGGAGGGGGCCTTCAGCGTCATCGCGAACCTGCCGAAGACCCTCGTCATCGCCTTGATTTTGCGGCTCCAAGAGCGCCTCGGCTTCGAAGGCATCGGGCTCACCTTGGCCACCACGGCGGGGCCCGAGCTGGCGCCGAGCCAATCGGGAGAGGCCGAGCTGATGCCCTTCGAAGTGCTCGACACCTGCCTTTACCTGTACGGCGCCGAGAAGCTCGGGGCCGACGAGGTCGCGCTGGCCTTGCCGAGCCTGTTTCCCGCGCGCGACCCCGAAGAGCTGGCGGGATTTGCCCGCAAATTCGCGCGGCTCTTCACGCAATCGATCTTCAAGTGGGTGCAATCTCCGCTGGCGATTCACCTCGGCTCCCTCGATTTGGATCGGGAAAGGGCCCTGCAGCTCCCGGTCGTGCAGCGCACCGAATGGGGCGGAACCTGAGGCTTCGACGACAACTTATTGAAAGCCCCGGTGGCCCGCGGAAAGATGCGCCCCATGGCCCTGTCGATCACGGAAGCGAGGCAGCTCGCGCTGCGCGTAGCGAAACAGCTTGCGGGGCGTGGTCGCGCGGGGGAGGCGGTCGCCGTCTTGTGCGCGTGGGCGGTGGCGGGCACGAGCGATCAAGAGGGCCAGGGGCTCTTGGCCGAGGCGCTCCAGCTCGATCCGCGCTCGGCGCTCTCGAAGATGGCCTTCGAACGCATGGAAGGCATCGTCGGTGATCACGGCCCGCTGAACGACGCCGTCGCGCTGTACAGCGAGGCCGAGCTCAGTCGCCTCGACCGCGAGCTGCGCCCGGCCTTTCGCAAGGCCCAGCTCGGCTTCAACAACGACCTGAAATACAAGGGCCTCGTCTACCACGTGCAAACCGAGGACTCGGGCCTCGACAAGCCGCACGTGCTCACACACCTCTTCGCCGACGGCGGACGCGTCATCAAGAGCTTCAAGCGCACCTACGCGTCGGAGGTCGGCCGCGACGACGTCGCCCAGTTTGTCCGAGACTTGATGAAGGGTCAGCACATGGAAATGGTGCTTTCCCTGCGCGAAGGACGCTTCGACGGCATCATCGAAGGGCGCGAGCGCGGCGGCATGGACGTGCTCGAAACGTCGCCCAACGTCGAGGTGTCGCGCGTCGGCAACAAGAAGCCCGACGAGGCCAAGGCCGCGACAGCCACACCGCCGCCGGTCAAGGTCGTCGTGCAAGCCGCCGTTCAACCGGCCAAACCGAAGGGCAAAGTCCACTATTTCCTGCACGTCATGCGCAGCCTCACAGGCGGCCCCGAGCGCTACGAGCCCGACGAGGACGACGCGATCATCGGCAGCCAAGGCAGCGTGGCGCTGCCCGGCGAGCGTTTCTGCCACCCCACCGAGGCTGTCCTGCACTGGGTCGATGGGCGCCTGCTCTTGGAGGACCTCGACGGCGGAAACGGCGTGTTTTTGCGCATCCGATCGCCCGTCGAAATCGGCATCGGCGACGAGTTCATCATCGGCGATCAGCTCCTGCGCATCGAGAGCCCGCCCACGCCCGACCACACCCCGGGGCCGGGACCGACCTATTGCTATTCGTCGCCCGTGTGGCCCTCGCCCTTCCGCGTGGCGCAAATCCTCGAAGGCGGCTGCGAGGGCACGAGCATCCTCGCGCGGCGTACGACGCTCTACATCGGCTCGGGCTACAACGACATGATCATCAAGGGCGATCCGCTCGTCGGCGAGCACCATTGCATGCTCGACGAGCAGGCAGGCTCCATCATCCTCTACGACTTGAGCTCGAAAACCGGCGTCTTTGTGCGTGTGCAGGGGCAGCAAGAGCTGCGCAACGGCGACGAGCTTCTGATTGGGCGCACACGCTTGCTCGTCGATTTTTCCCCCACGTTCGGGCCCAACGCCTGAGCGAAAAACCCTTCGATTTGGCCCGAAGCGGGCCAAAATGGTAGCGGGCTTGGATGGCGCCGAAGGCTCCCCGAACATCGTCGCTGGTCGAGGCCACGCAGCTCTTCCTGCAGCACCTCGAGCACGAGCGCCGCGCGTCGCCCCACACCGTTAGCGCTTATCGCCGGGATTTGACGCAGTTTGCGGCCTTCGGGCAGGAGCGTCGCGGTCGCGCCGTCACGCTCGACGACATCGACGTGCTGTTTCTTCGAGGCTTCCTCGGGCAGCTCGCGCGGACCGTGCAGCCCCCCTCGGTGGGGCGCAAAATCGCGGCGATTCGCGCGCTGTATCGCTTCCTGTTGCGGCGCGGTTGGGTGAGCCGCGACCCCTCCGCCGAGCTCGTGTTGCCGCGCGTACGAAGGCCTTTGCCGACGCTGGTCGATGTGGACGCGGCCGCCGAGATCGTGGCCACGCCCGACGCCGATGGGCCCGAAGGCCTGCGCGATCGCGCGATGTTGGAGGTGCTGTATGGCTCCGGCTTGCGCGTGTCGGAGCTCGTGGGCCTCAACGTCGCGGACGTGGAGGGAGCGGGCTCGGACGCGAGCGTGCGCGTCCTTGGAAAGGGTCGCAAAGAGCGGGTCGTGCCGCTCGGCTCGAAGGCCGTCGCAGCCCTTCGCGCTTACCTCGACGCGCGCTCGGCCTTGCTCGGCGACGGCGCCCTGGAGGGCGAGCGCGGAGCGCTGTTTCTTTCGCGCAACGGACGGCGTATCGGCGTGCGCCGTGTGCAGACGCTCGTGCATCGCTACGGAGCCCTCGGCGCAGGCCGCGCCGATCTGCACCCCCATGCGCTGCGCCATAGCTGCGCGACCCACATGCTCGACGGCGGGGCCGATCTGCGCTCGATCCAAACCATGCTCGGCCACGCGTCGCTGTCGACCACGCAGCGCTACACCCATGTCTCGGTGGATCAGCTCATGAAGGTCTACGACGCGGCCCACCCGTTGGCGAAGAAAACCCTGCAAACACGGCCGAAATCACCATGAAAGCGGCGGCCTTGCTGCGGGACATCGGGGCTCGCGTGGCCCGCGGCGCCTTCGCCGCGTCGGTCGTTGGGCTCGGCGCGGCGTTGCTCGATGCCCATTGGGTGCGCGCGGCCAACGAAGAGGGCGCACCCTCGGCCCTCGGCCTCGCCCTGGCAGACGCCGGCGTTGTCGCCCCTTTCATCCTGTTGATCGGCGTCTTCACCGCGGCTTTCGTGGCCTTTCTCGCGCCCGACTTCGCGCCCTCACCGAAGACCTTGGTAGCCGAGCTACGCATCCTTGCCTTCGGTCGCCCGGCCGACGTCGCGGCCTTCGTCCCCCTCGCGGTGCTCGCAGCCTTTTTCTGGACGACGCTCATCGCGCAGGTCGCGCGCGCGCTCCTCGCGGTGGAAATCAGCGCGGCCCTCGCGGGCATGGCCATCGCAGCGAGCGCGGTGGCGCTGGCCGTTTTGTTCGCGCTCGCTGCGCTCACGCTCACGCCGCCCCTTCGTCGCAGCCTCGCGACGGCCAGCGACCGGCTGCGCGCCTGCGTCGATCCGGCCGCCACCGGGGCCGTCGCGGTAGGCGTCGCCGCGCTGCTCTTCAGCTACGGCGTGGCCACCGGCACGGTCTCCGGAGAGGGCGGATTCTTCGGCATTTGGGGCATCTTCAAGCGCCCCGAGCTCGACCTCCGGGGACCGACGATGCTGCTCGTGGCGATGCTGGCGGCGACCTTCGCCCCCGCGTTTTTGCCTCGTTTTCGCGGCATTTTGGCGATGTTGCTGGCCCTCTTGCCGCTCGGCCTCACGCTGCGCGCGGCCACCAGCCTGGGCGACGACGCCGATTTGGCTGCGTCGATCGAGCGCAGCGCGCCGCTCGGCAAGCCCACGCTGGCCGTGCTGCGAGCCCTCACCGATCGCGACCACGACGGCGCCGCGGGCCTTTTCGGAGGCGGTGACTGCGACGACAGCCGCGCCGACATCGGCCCCGAAGGCCGGGAAATCCCCGGCAACGGCGTGGACGAAGATTGCTCGGGCAGCGACTTGACGACGACCGCGGCGGCCGCGCCGCCGGCCCCGACACCTACGCAAAACAGCGGCGCGAACGACGCGAAAGCCAAGGTGCCGGCCGACCTCAACATCGTCCTGATTACCGTCGACACGCTGCGCGCCGACGTAGGTTTCATGGGCTACGACCGCGCCGTCACGCCCAACCTCGACGCCCTCGCGGCGCGCTCCGTGGTGTTCGAACGGGCCTACTCCCTCGCGTCGTACACGGGCAAAAGCGTGGGGCCGATGTTGATCGGCAAATATGGCTCGGAGACCGACCGCAACTGGGGCCACTTCAACACCTTCGGCGACAAAGACGTCTTCGTCTCCGAAAGGCTTAAAAAAGCGGGTTTTTTCACGATGAGCGTGCAGGCTCATCACTACTTCGGTGACTTCGGAGGCCTGCAACGCGGCTTCGATGTGCTCGACCTCAGCGCCGGCCCGCCGAAGGACGCGCCCTGGGACGTCGACAACGAAGCGACCAGCGAGAAAATCACGAACGCTGCCATTTCCGAGCTCGAAAAGCCCCAAAACGTCGCGGGCCGTTTCTACCTCTGGGTCCACTACCTCGACCCCCACGCCGACTATCTGCGCCACGAAGACGGACCGAGCTTCGGTAAGTCCCAGCGTGATTTGTACGACGGCGAGGTGGCCTTCACCGACAAGCACATCGGGCGCTTGCTGGACGCCATCAACAACGCGCCCTGGGGGAAAAAGACGGCCATTTTCGTCACCAGCGATCACGGCGAAGCGTTCGGTGAGCACGGCATGCAAAGGCACGGCTTCGAGCTTTGGGAGCCCCTCGTGCGCGTGCCCTTCATCGCCCACGTGCCGGGCATCGAGCCCGCCCGTGTGAGCCAGCGCCGCAGCTTGATCGACCTCGTGCCGACCATGCTCGACGTGGCCCAAATCGCGCTCCCGCCCCACGCTTCGACCAACGAAGGCAGCGACTTCGTCTCGGGCGTCTCGCTGCTCACAAACCTCGTGGCGCCGAAGCAGGCCGCGCCGCGCGACGTCTTCATCGACATGCCGGCCGGCCCCTACAACGACGCGCGCCGGGCCCTGATCCACGGCGATCAAAAGCTCATCGTGTCCAACAACGCGCGCTTCGAGCTCTACGATTTGGCCGCCGATCCGGGCGAAAAGAAGAACCTCATGAAGAGCGACGCCGGGCCCGCCATGCGCGCCCTCTACGACACGTGGCGAGCCCAGCTCCGCGAAGTCACCGTCACAGGCAAGCGCAAGCAATGAGCGACACCCGGCCTCCCTTGCAGCTCGGTGTGCTGATCTCGGGAAGGGGATCGAACCTCGGAGCCATCCTGAGCGCGATCGACGAAAATCGCCTGAATGCCCGGGTAAACGTGGTGATTTCGAACCGCGCCGATGCCCTCGGCCTGGCCCTCGCAGAGCGCGCGGGGGTGCCGACGCGTGTCATCGCGCACGGCGGCTACGCCGATCGCCAAGCCTTCGATGGAGCGCTCGTCGAGGCGTTGCGCGCGGCCAACGTGGAGTGGGTCGTGCTCGCCGGCTTCATGCGCATCGTGACGCCCGTGCTGCTCGACGCGTTTCCCCTGCGCGTGCTCAACGTCCACCCTTCGCTCTTGCCCGCATTTCCAGGCGTAGACGCGCAAAAGCAAGCCCTCGACTACGGCGCGCGCGTCACCGGCTGCACGGTGCATTTGGTCGACGCGGGCACCGACACGGGGCCCATCCTCGCGCAGACGACCGAGCCGATTCGCGAAGGTGATACGCGCGACGCGCTCGCCGCGCGGTTGATCGTCAAAGAGCACGCGCTGCTCGTCGACGTCCTCGGTTGGCTGGCCGCGGGCCGCGTCAAGGTCGTGCCCCGCGCGGGTCAGAGGCCCCGCGTGATCATCGACGGTAGCGGGGATGGGGCGTGACCCAGCGCCACTTCGATGTGGTCGTGCTCGGGCGAAGCTTGGGCGCGCTCACCGCGGCGGCGTTGCTCGCCCGCCGGGATTTCACGGTGCTTTTGCTGGGTCAGGGGCAGCGCGCCGCGAGCTACCGCTTCGGCGAGCGAACGCTGATGCGCAGGGCGTCGACGATGCTCGCGGGCACCACGCCCATGTGGCGCCGCGTGGTCGCCGAGCTCGCCGAGACGCAGACCTGGAAGCGCCGCGCCGAGCCCCTGTCACCGATGCTGCAGGTGCTCGCGCCCGGCCGTCGCATCGATTTGCCGCCCGATCTCGGCCTGTTGTTAAGCGAGATCGAGCGCGAGGCGCCGAACATCGCCCACGCCGTGCGCGAAGTGTACGCGGACCTCGCGGGGGTCAACTCGGCCGCCGACTTCGCCTTCGATCGTGACCTCGTGTGCCCGCCGGGCACGTTCTGGGAGCGCCGAGAGACGGCCCGCGCGATGGCCCTCTTGCCCTACGTGAGGGCCGAGCCCGACGCCGACATCTTCCGCGATTTGCCGGTAAACGAAGCCTTTCGGCAAGCGGCCCTGGCGTCGGTC
Source organism: uncultured Polyangiaceae bacterium (assembly GCA_964383995.1). Lineage (GTDB taxonomy): Bacteria > Myxococcota_A > Polyangia > Polyangiales > Polyangiaceae > CAYLJT01. The sequence goes on along the minus strand of CAYLJT010000017.1, from coordinate 11,381 downwards.
TTGTTCGCGACCGATCTGTCCTCGCTGCCTCCGCCCTTCGCCGTCGCGCGTCTACACGGCCTCTGGACCCGCGGCCCCGTGGCCCTCGCGGGCGGTGAAGACGACGTCGCGAGCCTGCTGCTCGATCGCATCGCCGCCCACGGCGGGCGCATCGCGCTCAGCGGTCGCGTGAAATCGTTGCACCTCAAACGAGGTAGCCTGGCCGGGGTCGTGCTCGACGGCGACGACCAGCCCACGGGCGCCAGCTTCGTTGTCTCGGACAGCGACGGTGAAGGACTGGCGGCATTGTCGCGCGGCGAGGGCATCCACAAGCGCGCGCAGCGCGAGTGGCCGCGCATCACGAGCACCGTCGGCCGCTTCGTCACGACGCTGCGCGTACGCCGCGGGGGCGTGCCTTCGCCCCTCGGTCGCGAGGTGCTCGTGGTGTCGAAGGGCGCGTTCCCGCCCCTGCGCTTGCAGCGCCTCGACGCCGCCGACACGCCCGACGAGGTGCTGTTGGTAGCCGAGATGCTGCTGCCCGATCGGGGCAGCGTGTCGCTGCGCGAGGCCCGCCAAACCGTGCTCGACGTCGTGCGCCGCGAGCTCCCCTACGTGGAGCGTCACCTCGTGCTCGTGGACTCGGTGCACGACGGCCTGCCGCTCTGGTCCTTCGAAAACGGTGAAAAGCGCCTGGTGGAGCGCATCGAGCTGAGCGACGCGGCGCGGGAGATCGAGCCCATGGAACGCTGCCTCGAGGTCGATCCGCCGGGCTATTTGGGCCTGGCGGGGGAGCCGATTCGCGGGCCCCTCGGCCGCTCCTACCTCGTCGGCGGCACGGTGCTCCCGGCCCTGGGCCAGGAGGGCCGCCTGCTCGCCGCGTGGGGGGCCGCGCGCCTCATCACGCGCACCGATCGACGCAAAGAGCGCATGCGCAAAGCCCTGTGGACGAAGCTCGACATGAGCTGAAAACGGGTCCCGCAACGGGTATCGCAGCGGGCTTCGATTCGAGCTAAGGGCCAGATATGAGCGAAGCGAACGTTCGAAACGTGATCATCATCGGGTCGGGTCCGGCGGGCCTCACGGCGTCGATTTACGCCGCCCGCGCCAACCTCAAGCCGCTGTGCATCGAAGGGTTCTCCGCGGGCGGGCTGATCCCCGGTGGCCAACTGATGTTCACCACGGATGTCGAAAATTACCCTGGATTTCCCGGGAAAGTGACCGGCCAAGAGCTGATGCAGCGCTTCCGCGATCAGGCCGAGCACCAGGGCACCGAGCTCGTGACGGCCGACGTGAGCAAGGTCGACTTCTCGAAGCGCCCCTTCGAGGTGTGGGTCGAGGACACCTGCTACCTCGCCAAGACGGTCATCGTGACGACCGGCGCGCGCGCCAACTACATCGGCCTGCCGAGCGAAGAAAACCTCAAGAACAAGGGCGTAAGCGCCTGTGCCGTGTGCGACGGCGCGCTCTTCCGCAACCAGCCCGTGGTGGTGGTCGGCGGCGGTGACACCGCGATGGAAGAGGCGAGCTACCTCGCGGGCCTGTGCAGCGCCGTCACGCTCATCCATCGCCGCGACGAGTTTCGCGCGTCGAAAGCGATGCAAGACCGCGTCAAGAGCAACCCGAAGATCACCATCCTGTACAGCCACGTCGTCGACGAGGTGCTCGGCGCCGAGGAAGATCACGTCACCGGCGTGCGCGTAAAGAGCTTGAAAACAGGGGAAACGCAGACGATCACCGCGTCCGCCCTGTTCGTCGCCATCGGCCACACACCGATGACCGAGCTCTTCGTGGGGCAGCTCGATACCCACGAAAACGGCTATTTGAAGACGGTCCCGGGCACCACGCAGACCAGCGTCCCCGGCGTGTTCGCCGCGGGCGACGTGCAAGATTGGGTCTACCGCCAAGCGGTCACCGCCGCAGGAACGGGCTGCATGGCGGCCCTCGAAGCCGAGCGCTATTTGCAGCAAGAGGGCAGCCACTAGTGCCGCCCGTCGTGGGCGACGTCGACGACGATCCCCGCGCCGAGCTCGCTTCCATTGCGGCGAGCGCGCACGCGCTGCTCGAATGGTACGACGCCACAGGCGCGTGGGGTCTGCCTCGCGCCGAGCCCACGACGGCCGCGCCGTTTCGCGCGCCCGCACTCGCCGCACCTCCCGCAGCCCCCCCGGCGCCACGCGCCGAAGCGGCACCGCCGCGCGCCGCCACCGCGTTCGTTCCGCCGCAACCTGCGCCTGCGCCCCCAAGACGGCCCGAGCCGTCCGTCGAAGCGCGGCCTCGCATCGCGCTGCCCACGGAGCGCGCGGCCGTCGAGGCCGTTCGACGCGCGCCCGTCGCGGCGAGCGGCCCCGACGAGCGCGTGACGCGCCTCGCGCTGCTCGCCGACGACGCACGCACGTGCCACGCGTGCCGCCTGCACGAACAGCGCAAACAGGCCGTGTTCTCCCGCGGAAATCCCTTCGCCGAGCTGTGCTTCGTGGGCGAGGATCCGGGCGCCGACGAAGACGCGCAGGGCGAGCCCTTCGTGGGCAAAGCGGGTCAGCTCCTCGACAAGATGATCGCCGCCATGGGCTACGCGCGCGACGAGGTCTACATCTGCAACGTCGTGAAGTGCCGCCCGCCCGAGAATCGCAAGCCCGAGGCTGACGAGGTCTCCGCCTGCGCGCACTTCTTGACGGACCAGCTCGCCCTGATTCAACCGAAGGTGATCGTGGCCCTCGGCGCGAGCGCCGTCACGGGCCTCATCGGCTCGACCGAGGGCATCACGCGCATGCGCGGCAAATGGAAGCTCTACAAGGGCAAAATCCCGATCATGCCCACGTTCCACCCGGCGTACCTCTTGCGGCAGCCCGCCGCCAAGCGCGAGGTGTGGAACGACCTGCAAGAGGTCATGCGCAACCTCGGCAAGGCGCCGAAGGCCTGACGGCTCGTGGCGCGCAATATCGTTTGATCTCAAACGATGTTGCGCCGTGTCTCGGACAAGACCGCGCGCGGAGCTACTTTTTGCCGCCCATGGCGCGGCACTCGTACACGGGCCCCTTGGTCGCGTGGCGCACGCACTCGCTGTACGCCTCGACGCCTTCCTTCCACTTGCCCGACTCTTGCAGCGCGCTGCCGAGGTAGAGGTAGGGGTAAGCGTCCGAGGGGTCGAGCGCGATGGCCTTCTGCGCAAGCTCCATCGCGTCCTTGCGCTTGCCGCGATTGAGCAGCCCGAGGATCTCTTTTTTCATGGCCTCGATGTCACCGCTCGGGGGCGGTGTTTCGGCCACCGGAGCCGACGCCGACGGGGCCGGCTCGGCGCTGGGAGCGGCGCTCGGCTCGGGGGTCGCGACAGACTCGGAGGGCGCGGCCGTCGGTGCCACGGGCGCGGAGGGCGCGACCTCCGCAGACGGCGCGGGGGCGGACGGCGGCGCGGACGGAGCCGATCCGGAGGCCGTCGCGACGGGGGTGATCGTCGGCTTGGAGGTGAAGGTCTTGGCGAGGACCACCACCGAAATCAGCCCGAAGACGAGCACAACGCCGGCGACCACCCTCCGAAAGCGCGCGCGCCGCGCGATGGTCTCGGGAGAAAGCGCGTGCTCGGGGTCGTCGTGATGATCGTGATCGTGATCGTCGTGGTGGGCCGCCGTGTGGTGGGGCGAGCTCGCGGAGAGTTGCCCGTCCTTGGCAAAGAACGAGGAAAACTCACCGCTCTCGATGGATCCCTCGTGCCCCTCGCGTTTGGAGCGCGGGGCGCCTTCTTCGACCTCGCTTTTGGCCTTTTTTCCCTTCGAAGCAGGGCCCTTCGCGGCGTCTTCGGTCGTGGCCTCGTCGGTCTTTTCGGCCTTGGGCTCGTCGGCCTTCGGCTCTTCCGCCGGCTCGTCGGCCTTGGCCTCTTCGGCCTTGGCGGCCGCCTTGGCACGGGCCCGGGCCTCCGCTCGTCGCGTAATCTTGGTCTCTCGCTTCGGCTCGGGCTCCTCAGCCTTGATTTCGGGCTTGGGCTCCTCGACCGGCGCTGCTTCCGGCGCGCTAGGCGGCGCTTCCGGCGCACTCGACGGCGCTTCCGGAGCGCTCGGCAGCGGCTCCGCTTCGACCTTGGCCTCGACCGGAGGCTCTTCGGCAGCGGGCTCGGCCTTGTTCTCGGGGACTTTCGGCTCCTCGACTGCGGGCGGGGCGGCCTCAGGCGCTTCCGTCGGCGACGTTTCTTCGGGCGGGGCCTCGGGGGGCGCGCTGCTGGCCCGCTCCTTTTCGTCCCAGGCCAAGTCGTCGACAGACGTCGAAGGCGTCATTTTCGCGTCGATTTCGACCCCTCGCTGGGATGCGCGAGGTCGCAAAGTGCGACCACGGCGCGAGGGCGGCGCGGCGCTACGGCGCTTCGACATTCAAAAAACCTCCAGAAAAACCGGACGCACGGACCTTGATGCCCCCGAGTCGTCTAGCAATAGGCCGTGGAGGCGGCGTAACTATACGCAACGCGCCTCAAAACGCCACAAACCAAGGAGAGGTGCGTCAATTGGCGAGGGTTACGGCCCGGCCGGCGACCCCTCCATCCTTGGGAATGACCAGGGTATCGATGCGCTTCTTCTTGTCGGAGACCAGCAGCGTTCCCGCCAAATTGTAGGTCATCTCCCAAAAAATGGTCTCGTCCGCGGTGACCAACGCCACAGGTGAATCGCAAGCAGCGAGCGACTTTTCGAGGGTTTCCCCGGTTCGCGACAGGTCGGGGCCGGCAAAGCCCTTCGAATGCCCCTTCGCGAGCCCCCCTGAAATCGACCAAACCGCCGTGGTGTAGTCCTTACGGACCGTGGCCGTGACCGAGCACGCGGCGGGTTTATTGACCTTGGACTCGGGCGTAAACGCGATTTCTTTGGGCACGTCGTCCCGGCCATCGGTCTTGACGATGACCTTGGGCGCCCCCGCCTTGCCAAGGGCGTAAATGAGCGCCGCGACATGGGGCGTCTTGGCCTTTTTCTCGCCGAGCACCGTCACCGGGTTGCCGTCGATCGGCATCTCGCCGAGCAACTTCGCCATCTTGTTCATGGCCTCGGGAGACGCCATGTCGACACGCGAACCACCCAGGTAGGGACCTTCCGGGTCCACCAACAGCTCGGGCATGGTTTTCGGTCGCGCGGGGGGCGGCGGCGTGGGAGCGGCCGATGCTGTGGCGGTGGTCGCCGTGAGCTCGGGTTTGGGGTCGTCGCACGCGGTCAGGGCGAGCCCAACAGCGACCAGCCCCGCGGCGCGAAGAAATTCGAGGCGAACCATGGGCCCGGGAGCATACCCGAACCCCACCCCGTTCAGGGCAGGAAGGCCTCGCAGCTCTGGCCAATTTGCGTGAGGGTCAGGGTCGAGGTGCAGACACCCATGTCGGATCCCGCGGCTTTGTTGCAGAAAGTGCCCTCGCACTGGGCATCTTCGCTGCAATCGCCGCCGGCACCAACCTTGGCGACGCAGAGCGAGCTTCCGCCTTCGTCTGGCGTGCATAGGAAATCGGCCTGGCACGGCTTGTCGGCCGCGCACTCTTTGCCCTCGCCGTAACCCGCGAAGCAGAAGCCTTCCGCGCCGCAAAACTGCCCTTCGTCGCACACTTGATCGTCGCCCGAGCAGTCGGCGCCCGGCGCGACGACCTCCGGAACGGCGCAGGTCCCCTCGCTTTGGCCGGCCTTCAGGATGCACGACAGGGCGCTCTTGGTGTCGCAGTCGATGTCGGTCTCGCAGGGGGCGCCGAGGCCGAGGGACCGGGAGAACACGGCGACGCACGCCTTGCCCGCGGAATCGAGCTCGTCGCGGGTGAGCTTGGCGTCGGCGTAGATTTGTTTGCGGTTTTGAACACACGCGTCGGCGGACGCGGGGTCGTATTGAGCGCCCGCCATGTCCGCGCCCTCGTACCCGGGGATGGTGCGGCAGGTGCGGGCTTCGCTGCGCGCGGAGACGCATTGATTGGTGTTTTCTGCGCTCGAATCGCCGTAGCAGGCTTCAACGACGGTGGCAGCGCACTCAGCTTCGGCGAGGGCCGTGCAGAACGAGGCTTCGGTTGGGTAGGTGTAGAGCGAGCCCTGAGCGGGGGTGGAATCGGTCGAGACGCCGCAGCCGAGGCCGGCGGCGAGGGACAGCAGAAAGCCGGCAAAACCAAGGATTTTTTGTGAAGTCATGCGCTCCTCCGGGGGGCTCGGACAGGCTCGGCGGCTTCGCCGGAGCGGTCACGATACCAAAGCACCCCTTGAGACGCAGCTTGCGGGCCATAACTTCACTTCCATGTGAACGCCCTCGGGACGAGGCGGCGACCCGAGCTTCGCGCGGGCGAGGCCCGAAAAAAGCGGCTCGACGTCGATTCTGGGCGGGACCGGTCCGCGGCAAGCGCCCCGTCGTTTCGACGGAATCGAAGTACGAGTAAACGCCTTGACACAGCTCCACCGATGACGCGCCTCCCCACCCGCCCCTCTCCCCTGCTCGATCGCCTGCTGTCTTTGGGTGGAGGCGGGGGCGTGGAAGACGAGAGCGGCGCCCACCCTCTGCCCACGCTGATCGACCGTGCCCTCGCCGCGCGCCGCAAGCTGCTTGCGGGTCGGGCGTCCCTCGAAGGGGCCGCCGTGGTGATGCTGGTGGCCCCGGGAGCCGCCTTCGTGGAGGCGTTTTTCGGCGTGTTGTTGGCGGGGGGCGTGGCGGTCCCGCTTTCACCGCAATACCCCGAGGCCGAGCTCGCGTGGTTCGCCGACGACGCTCGCGCCCGCGACGCGGTGGTCTCGAAGAGCCTTGCTTCCAAGGCGAATTTGCTCAGCGAAGGGCGCCGCGTCTGGGACGCCGACAGCCTCGGCGACGGTCCCGCGGGGCCCATGCCGCCCACGCTCCCGCAAGGCTCGCAGGTGGCGACCTTGCTCTACACGAGCGGCACGACCGGCAAGCCCAAGGGGGCCATGCTCACCCACGAGAACCTCGCGGCGCACACCGCGTTGCTCCGCGATATCTGGCGTCTGACTCCCGACGATCGGCTGCTCCATGCGTTGCCGTTGCACCATTTGCACGGGCTGAACGTGGCGTTGATGACGGCCCTCTTGGCGGGCGCGCGGGCGCGGATGCTGCCGCGTTTCGACGCTCTTACGGTGCTCGAAGCGCTGCGCGATGCGACGACGTGGATGGCCGTTCCGACCATGTACCAGAAGCTGATCGAGGCCTTCGATGCATCGAACGCAGCCTCCAAGGCGAGGTTTTCCGCGCACGCGCGGGCCCTGCGACTTGCGACGAGCGGCTCCGCGGCCTTGCCCGTGACCCTCGCGACGCGCTGGTGCGAGCTGTCCGGCGCCGTGCCCCTCGAACGCTATGGAATGACCGAAATCGGCGTGGGAACCTCGAACCCCTTTGAGCCCGCGTTGCGGCGGACGGGCACCGTGGGGATGCCGCTTCCTACCGTCGAGCACCGCATCGTGGGCGACGACGGCGGCGATTTGGCCGACGGACCGGGGGAGCTTTGGATCCGCGGACCGAGCGTGTTTGTAGGCTATTTCGGCCGAGCCGATGCGGATCACGACGCGTTCGTTGACGGTTGGTTTCGCACGGGGGACGTCGCTGTCCGAGACAAAGAGGGCTACGTGCGCCTGCTCGGTCGCACGTCCGTCGATATCTTGAAGAGCGGCGGCTACAAGCTGAGCGCCCTCGAAATCGAGGAGAGCTTGCGCGAAAACGACGCCGTGGCGGAGGTCAGCGTGGTGGGTGTCCCCGACGAGGTGTGGGGCGATCGCGTGGTGGCAGCGGTCGTCGCGCGGCCGGGTCGCGAGGCCGATTGCGCCGAGGATGCGCTGCGCGGCTTCGCCAAGAGCCAGCTCGCGGCGTATAAGGTGCCGAAAAACGTGCTGCTTTTTGAGACCTTGCCGCGCAACGCGCTCGGCAAAGTGATGAAGCCCGAGCTCGTCAAGCTCGTGGCCAAGGTCCTCGCGAAACACTAGCCCAACCCTCGGAGTCTCCCATGTTCGAAGGCAACCTCTTGACGTCCCTGGCCCAGTTGCTCGTGACCGGCGTGAGCGTGTTCGTGGTCGCCAAGCTGATGCCGGGGATGCAGGTGAAAAACTTCGTTTCGGCGGTGTTTTTCGCTTTTTTGGTGGGGCTCTTGAACGCGTTGGCGTGGAACTTCCTGGCGCCCCTCACCATGACATTCACCGTGCTCACCTTGGGCATTGGGGCCTTCATCGTGAACGGCATCATCTTTTTGTTGGCCGACAAGTTCGTCGACGGTGTGAAGATTTCGGGCTGTATCACCGCGGCGATAGCGTCGTTGGCGGTGACCTTCGTCAACTCGGTTTTGTACGCGCTGCTCGGCATGAAGCACTGACGCGCGCGCCTGCTTCATCGCCGTGACGCTCGCGACGCGCCTCTTGTTTGCCTTCGGTTTCGTGGCCTTGATGGCGGCGACGGCCCTTGGTTTGTCGATGCGGAGCGCCGCGCGGCAGGTCATCGAAGAGGACTTCGCCGACCGCATCGACGCCGCTTCACACGGCGTGGAACAGGAGCTGGCCTCGGAGGTGTTGGCCTTGCGCGAGCTGCTCGGACCGCTCTGCGCCCACGACACATTCGTTGATCGCGCAAACCTTTTGCTCGATCGCGCGGGTGGCGATGTGTCGCGCATCGACTCGGGGGCGCGCATCGCGATGCGCTATCAAGTGCCCGATCAGGCGCGTGCGTTGGGTCTCGACGAGCTGACCTTGGCGACCGCCGACGGCACCATCCTCGGCGCCGTCGATGTGGCTCGTGTCGGCGCGAAGGACCCGCGGATCGCAGCGCTCTTGCGAGAGTCGAAGGATGGACCGCCAAGGCTCCGTTCGGGCATCGCGGGCGAGCTTCCGTCGATCGAAGTGCATTGCACGCGCTCCGGCGGCGCGGCCACCGTGGGGCTGCTCGGGGCGCGGCGGATCGAGCCCATTTTGGAGCGCATTGGTCGTGCCTACGGCGTCGGCTTGGTGCCCTTGGAAGGGGGCGCTGCCGCGCCGGCGTCGACCAACGAGGTGACCGTGCGCGAGCTGCGCTTCATGCAGCCGGCGGGGCTTCGCGTGGCGGCCTCGGTGCCGCGGGCGCGGCTCGTGGATGCCCTGGAGCGCATCGATCGCGCGGTGCTGGTCGCCGGCGCGGGGACGCTGTTCGCTGCGCTTTTGATGGCGGTTTTGCTCGCGCGCAGCCTGTCGCGGCCGATCGTCGCGCTGGCCCAACAGGCTCGCGAGGTCGTGGCTGGTGATCCGCGACCGGTGCGCGCCGCCGGCGGCGGTCGGGAGCTGCTCGACCTCGCGACCTCGTTCAACCGCGCGCTCGACGAGGTCGCCGCGATGCGCAAGCGCTTGGCGGTGACCGAGCGCATCGCCGCGCGACGTGAGGTGGCGCGCAAGGTCGCCCACGAAATCAAGAACCCCCTCGCTCCGATCCGCGCCGCTGTGGAGACCTTGAGGCGCCTCCGCGCGCGCGACGATCCGGCCTTCGACGACTACTTCGACGAGGCGACGCGCACCGTGCTGGAGGAGGTCTTTCGCATCTCGAACATCGTTACGGAGTTCACGAACTTCTCGCGACTTCCACCGCCCAGCCCCGAGCACCTCGATCTCGTGGCCGTGGCCCAGCGCGTAGTGGCCCTGCATGCGACCTCCCCCGAGGCCACATCGCCTACGAAGAGCCCGCGCGTCGAGCTGTCGGTGGAGCCCATCCGCGAGGTGTTCGCAGACAAAGATCAGATGGTCCAGGTGCTCACGAACCTCGTGCAAAACGGCCTCGACGCGGCTAGCGCCGTGCGCCCCGATCCGCGCGTGGTGGTCACGATCGGGCCTGTCGACGAAGCGCGCGTGCGCATCGTTGTCCGAGACAATGGACCGGGTGTCTCGAAGGAGATGTTGCCGCGTTTGTTCGAGCCCTACGCCACCACGAAGCAGAAAGGCACGGGTCTTGGGCTGGCCATCGCGCAACGCATCGTGTTCGAGCACGGCGGCGAGCTGAGCTACCGCGAGGCCACGAAGGGGGGCGCGGTGTTCGAAATCGTGTTGCCCGTGGCGGGGCCACCGCTGCTCGAAAAACCGCCGAGCGTCGAGATCACCGCCAACCCGACGCGGGACGCAAAAGCTTCACCTTCGGAATGAAAAAAGGCATTCGCGCCTTGCCTGGCCCGTGGTCTACGAAGGCATGGATCGTCGCCTGTTGATTTCGCGCTCCGCGCTCGTGGCGCTCGGTTTGGGGCTGATCGCCGGATGTGCGGGTGAGGCCAAGCCCCCGACCAGCCCGGCCACACGCAAGCCGATCGCGATGACACCCGCGTTGCCCGTCGATCAAAAGCCCGCGGACGCGCTGCCTGCGCACGTGCTCACGACCCTCGAGCACGACGATGCGCCCCTCGCGTTCGCGCGGCGCGGCGCCGAGGGCATCCTGCTGGTCGCGCAAAACGGCCATCTTTTGTCGAAGATGGTGGGCGCCGATGGGGCGCCGATGGGCGAGCTCACGGACCTCGGCGCGACCGTCGATCCATCGACCGTGCTCGCCGTGCGCGCCCACGGCGATGGCTTCGTGGCCCTGTGGACCGAGGCCGTCGATCGCTCGACGGCGGTGCGTTCGCGGCTCCTCGACGCCAAGGGACAGCCGCGGGGCGCGGTGGTGACGGTGGCGCTCTCGACCGAAGACGTCGCGTACATCGATGTGTTGCCCGCGGGCGCCAACGCCCTCGTGGTGTGGGAGGTGGCGCACGGCGATCGCTACGACGTCGTGTCCGCACCGCTCGTCGAGGGCAAGCCCACGCGCGCTCCGGAGCGCGTCGCACAGGGCACCTTGGGCTGGGAGGCGGTGGGGGGGAAAAACCGCGTGACGTTCGCGGCGGTGATGCCCGTCGGCGAGCCGTCGTCGAGCGAAGCAGGCACGCCCCACGGCCGCGTGGAGATGATCGCGGTCGACGCCAACGGCGTGGTCGCGAAGCCCGTCGTGGTGAGCGAATCGCCCACGTCCGAGGGCGATTTGGCCCTCGCGGAGGTGGACCACGCGCTGCTCATCGCCTGGACCGATCATCGTGAGATCGACTCGGCCGTGTACGCCGCCGTCGTGGACGAGGCGGGAAAGCTAGCGGTTTTGCCTCGCCGCGTGACCGCGCCCCTCGGTGATCAAGGCATGGTGTCTTTGATAGGCGGTCGCTCCAATGGCCGCGCGCTCCTTGCGTGGGAAGATTTCCTTCAGGCCTCTTCGGGCGATCGGGTGCTCACCTTGGCCACGCTCGACGCCAAAGCGAACCTCTCGGCGACCCAGAGCACGTTGGTGCTGAGCGCGAGCGGACCTCCGGACATGGTGGCCGACGGCGCCGGCTTCGCGGCGGTGACCCTCGCGCCGGCGACGCGCAAGAACGCCCAACCGGGTGACGAAGCCGCGCCCGTTTGGCCGATGTTCGTGCGCTTTGGCGCCGATCTCTCGGTGCGCGCCTC
>CAYLJT010000016.1:0-25964 GCA_964383995.1 uncultured Polyangiaceae bacterium | reverse complement strand
TCGGCCGCAAGTCGCTCAAGGAGATCAAAGAGATCCTCCAGAACATGGGCCTCTCTTTGGGCCTCAAGATCGACAACTGGCCCCAGCTCTTGGAACGCTGGAAGACGCAACAAGCTCAGTCGTAAGCGCTTTCATTCGGTCTTTCGTTAGAGGTCCCATCATGCGTCACAAGAAATCCGGTAGGCAGTTTGGTCGCGACACATCGAGCCGTAGGGCCATGCTGCGCAACCTCACAGCGAACCTCATCACGCACGAGCGCGTCGAGACGACCGAAGCGAAGGCCAAAGAGCTGCGTCGCGTCGCGGAGCGACTCATCTCGAAGGCCAAGCGCATCGGCGCCGCCGCCTACACGCCCCAAGCCGAGCTCAGCGCCGCCGACAAGGCGCGTCGCCTCGCGGCGAGCCGCCTGGTCGCGGCGTACATCCCGCGTTGGGGTGTCACCCGCGACGGCGAGAAGGTCGACATCGTCGAGAAGGTGATGATCGAGCTCAGCAAGCGCTTCGGCGAGCGCCCCGGTGGCTACACGCGCATCATCAAGCTCGGCCCGCGCCGGGGCGACAACGCGCCGATGACCATCGTCGAGTTCGTCGACGCCGAGGCGCCGCTCGAAACAACGACCGAGCCCGCCGAGAGCATCACCGCGGCCGAGCCGGCCGAAGCGGCGACCGCGAGCTGATTGTCTCGGACAAGGCGTCGTCCTTCGACGCCTGCTTCGAAAGCCCCGTTCGATGCTGGACCCCGCGCACGTTGCGCGCGGGCTAGCTCGCGGGGCTTTCGGCTTCGCGGCGGCGAAACACCTTTCCTAGCAGTGCAATGAGCGCGAGCGCGACGACGCCGATGCCCCCCGCCAGGAGGTAGCGCGAGGAGTCGCCCTCCGCCTCTTGCACGGCCCGATCGGACAGCGAAGCCAACGCGGCCTTGGCCTTTTCGTGGCTTGGGTCCAGCTCGATCGCCTTCGCCAAGATGAGCTTGTCCGGCGTGCCCGCGGCGATGAGCTCCATGCCTTCGAGGTAAGCGATCTCGGCCTGGAGCTTTTGCGCCCCCTCCCCCTCTGGATCGAGCCGAAACGCCTTGCGATAGAGCACGAGCGCGTCCTTCGGCGACTTGTCCGCCAGAGAGGCCGCGTGGGCGACGTAGGCGGGGACCATCTCCTTGCGCCGGTCGTACAGCGGCACGCGCGCCAAAACCTTGTCGAAGGCCGCCACCGCCTCGGCGTTCTTGCCCTCCTTCGCGAGGCCCACGCCCTCGTCCATCGCCGCGTGCACCTCCGCGAGGCGCGCGCGATCGTGCATCGCGAACAGCTCTTTCGCGATGCGATCCCACGTGAACGATCGCGGCGGCTTCTCACCCGTCATGCCGAGGTACGCGTCGCGGAGCTGCCACAGCCCGGGCTCGCCAATGGCGGCCACCGCTTCACGCGCCGCCTGCCGCAGCTCCGTTCGATCGTGATCGGTGAACGAAAGGATCACGCGCAGGGCGTCGACATCGCGCGTGCGACCGTAGGCGCGCAGCACATTGGCGAGCACGTCGGTGTCGTTGGTCGAGACCGCTTCACCCGGGATCGCGCGGCCCAAATCGTCGAGCTGCCGCGATGCCCACCGCTGCACGCTCTTCGCGTCGTGCTGCCGCCCTTCGATCAACGCGGGCACCGCGCGATCACGTAATTTGGCGATTTGCCGCTGCAAATCCACGCGCACGAGATCGCCAAAGTAGGCGTACGTGCCGATCATCGTGCGCATCGCGGGGGTGCCGCCGTCGAGCACGAGCAGGCGGATCATCACGTAGAGGCCCACCAGATCGCGCCACGATCGGCTGCGCGGGCTGGGCTTCGCGAGCAAGAACTCGAGCCAGTCGTCCTCGCTGTCGTCGCTCTTGCCCTTCTTGCGCTTGCGCGCGTCCTTGCGCGCATCGTCCAAAATCCCCTGCGCTTCGGCCCGATCCATGGCGCCGCGCAGCTCAAGCAAGCGCGCGTAGATGGCTTCCACCAGCTCGGGGCTCGGTGTCTCGGACAAAGCCCCGCGCGCGTTCTCCCGGGTGCGCGCGTCCTCCGAGGTGAAGCGCTCGATGAGCGACGCGAGCTCCTGCACCGCCGCCGGGTCGGCCTCCTTGTGCGTGATCGGAGGGAGCTTCGGCAAGTCCGGCAAGGGCGCGTCCGCCGCGGCCCCAGCGGCCGCCGAGCCGCTCGGCGCCGCGCTTGGCTGGCCGTGGGCGAACGTCGGCGCCAGCGCCAGGAGCGCGACACAAAGCGAGGGGACGAGGAGGGAGCGTCGCATGAGCAGCCAACGCGCGCCGAGGCTCGCGCGCTTCCGCGTTGTGGCACGCCTCTGCCGAAAAGGCCGCCTTTCTGCGCTAACATCGCCAAAAGATGAAGCCCGTGTTCGCCCTTGGACCCGCGCTCTTGCTCGTCGCGTGCGCGGCCTGCGATGGCGGTAGCCCCCCCGAGCCCCCGACGGCGAAGCCGCCCTCGACACAAAAACCCTTGGAATCAGCCGCCGCCGCGGCCCCCGAGGTGCGCCGCCTGCCCGCGGCCAAGCGCATCGTCGCCATCGGCGACCTGCACGGCGACCTCGAAGCCACCCGCCGCGCCCTGCGCACGGCAGGCGCGATCGACGAAAAGGACGCTTGGATCGGCGGCGATTTGGTGATCGTTCAAACCGGCGACGACATCGATCGCGGCGATCAAGACAAGGCCGTGCTCGACCTCATCGAGCGCCTCGAAGGTGAGGCGAAGAAGGCCGGCGGGGCCCTGGTGGCGCTCAACGGCAACCACGAAATCATGAATGTGCAGGGGGATTTTCGCTATGTCACCGGCGACGCGAACCGCGCGTTCGGCGCCGCGTCGGGGCCTCTGGCAAGCGATCCGCGCGTGGCTGCGATGCCCGAGAGCGCGCGCGGCCGTGCGGTCGCGTTTCTACCCGGCGCGCCCTACGCGAAAATGCTCGCGAAACGTAGCGTGACCGTGATCGTCGGCGACTCGCTGTTCGTGCACGGCGGCGTGTTGCCGGCGCACGTGCGCTACGGACTTACGCGCATCGACCGCGAAGTCTCGGCGTGGATGGACGGCCAATCGAAGGCGCCTCCGAAGGTGGCCACCGACGAAGACGCGCCCGTGTGGACGCGCCGCTATTCGGAGGACCCGGCGAAAGCCGACTGCAAAATGCTGAACGACGTGCTCACGAGCCTCGGCGCAAAGCGCATGGTCGTCGGTCACACGGTGCAAAAAAACGGCATCGTCTCGGGTTGCGACAAGGCGCTCTGGTGCATCGATGTCGGCCTCTCGGCGCACTACGGCGGCCCCACGCAGGTGCTCGAAATCAAGGGCGACGACGTGGTGGTCCTCGACTCCGCCACGGCCCTGCCTTCCCCCAAATAGTCTGGTAGAAGCGCCCCATGCGAAGCGCGCTCCCCCTCGCCACCCTGCTCCTCGCCGCCTGCTCCGCGGCCCCCTCCGAGCCCGCTCGCCCGGCCCCCGCGCCCAGCCAACCTCCGGCCCCCACGACGCCCGCGGTCCTCCCCGTGGACGCCCCCGACGGCGGCGCCGCGACCGACGCTTCGATCGCCGAGACCGCCGACGCCGCGCCTGCCGTCCCCGCTGCGCCCGCCGCCTGCCCCGCGGACATGAAGCTCGTCGACGGCGAATATTGCAGCGAGGTCGAGCACACCTGCAAAAACAGTTGGTTCGACAAGTCGAACAAGAAGGTGGTTTGCGAGGAGTTCGAAGAGACCTCCAAGTGTGTTGGGACGAAGTCGAAGAAGCGCTATTGCATTGACACCTACGAGTGGCCCAACAAGGCCGGTGAGCGCCCCGAGGTGATGAATCGGTTCTACCAAGCCGAGGTCAAGTGCGCCGCGGCCGGCAAGCGCATGTGCACCGAGTCCGAGTGGACGCTCGCCTGCGAAGGGCCCGAAATGACGCCGTTTCCCTATGGCTACAAGCGCGACGCCACGAAGTGCAATGGCGATCATGCCTGGGACGGCCCCGTGATGGACAAGGTTGCAAAGCGCGATCCGACCGAGCTCGCGCGCCTGTGGAAGGGCGTGCGAAGTGGCACCCAGCCCCAGTGCATCAGCGCCTTCGGCGTGGCCGACTTACCTGCCAATGCCGACGAGGTGGTGGCCAGTGAGCAGACCGGCGGACACCGCGCCAAGTTCGACAGCGTCCACACCGGAGGGCCTTGGTACAAAGGTGTCAGAAACCAGTGCCGCCCCAAGATCTACACGCACAACGAGGACTTTTATTACTACTTCCTATCGTTTCGTTGCTGCGCCGAGGCCGATGGACAGGCCACCGACCCGCGCACGCCGCGGCAGCAAAAGCAGGGCTGGCCGATGAGCAAGGTGGAGCGACTGGCAGGCTTCACGGTCGCCGCGATGAAGGAGAAGCTCGACCTCAAAGCACAGGGTAAGTGTGAGTGCGCGGCCAAAGACATCCTGTGCAAGACGATGTGCGGCACGCTCCTCGGCCCGGAGGCCAAAGACGCGCACGACTGAGCGTTTGCGTGGGGGGGAAGGCCGGGTAAGGCGGGGGAAAGCCGGGCCTACACGAAGGGGTTCAGGTGCACGGGGATCTTCGATTCCCGCACATTGAACCGCACGCGCCGGATGAAGTGGCCGAGGAGCAGCAGCCAGAGCGCAAAGGTCGCGAGGCTGATGACGAGCTCCACCGAGCGACCCACATTGACCACCATCCAGATGGCCGTGAGCATGAAGGCGCCGAAGGACAGGGGCACGAACCACTTCCAACAAAGGTTCATCATCTGATCGATGCGCACGCGGGGCAGCGTCCAGCGAATCCAGATGACGATAAAGATGAGGATCCAGCTCTTCAGCAAGAAGATGAAGGCCCCAAAGACCTGGAGCGCGAAGCTTGCCTCTTGATCGGCGGGGGAGACGCCCGGGATCTGCCAGCCACCCAGAAAGAGGGCCGTGGCGATGCCACACATCACGAAGACGTTCGCCCACTCCGCGAAGAAGAAGAACAGGTAGCGCATGCCGGAGTATTCGGTGGAATAGCCGGCCACGAGCTCGCTCTCGGCCTCGGGCAGGTCGAACGGAGCGCGGTTGCCCTCAGCGAGCGCGGTCGTGAAGTAGAGGAAAAACAGCGCAAACGTCAGGGGATTTCGGAAGACGTACCAATACCAGGGCCAGCCGCCGAGCTCGATGATCGAGGCGCCGACGCCGCCCTGCGCGCCGATGATGTCTTGCAGGCGGAGCGAGCCCGTCATCATGACGATGCAAACGATGGCCACGGCAGCGGGGATTTCGTAGCTGATGATCTGGGCCGCGGAGCGGATGCCGCCGAGCAGAGACCACTTGTTGTTGGAGGCCCAACCGCCCGTCATCAGGCCAATCGTCACCAGCGAAGTGACGGCGATGACGAACAGAATGCCAATGTCGAGATCCGCGGCGATCAGGTATTGGCCAAAAGGCATGACCACGAAGGTGGCAGAGACACCGACGAAGACGAGGTAAGGTGCCAGTCGGAAGAGGGGCTGATCACTCTCTGTGGGAATGATGTCCTCTTTCATGATCGACTTGATGCCGTCGGCCATCCACACCAAAAAGCCCTCGGGGCCAGCGCGGTTCGGGCCCACGCGCGACTGCATGCGGGCCGAGACACGCCGCTCGACCCAGGTGATGATCCCGGCCGTGGGGGCCATGAAAAGCAGGATGATCGCCGCCGCCACGCCCAAGATCAGGCCCGCTCCGAGGAGGTCGGTCGGGGCGCTGGGGCTGAAGCCCTCCATGGACACTTGCTTGACGATCTCACGGTCGGAGCGCAGCACGGTGAGCTCGGACAGGTCGCCTCCCGCGGAAGGCACCATGTCGCCGACGCTCATGATCTTCACGCCGTCGAAGGAGCGAATCAGGTCGCCCGCGATGATGCCCGCGCGGTCGGCCGGGCTCGATGCCACGATCGCGCTGATCATCAGACCGCCCGCCGACGGCGAATCGACGGACACGTCGAGGCCCAGGTGGGCGAGGACCCGTTGACCCTCTTTTTCGCGCGCATCGAGCACGGCGCGACGGGGGGTCGGGGGTCGGAAATCGATGGTGATGCCCTTGACCGTGCCCGAGACCGGCAACGATCCGGGGGAAATCGAGGGCACCGTGACCTCGACGTCGCCCTTGAACGTGGTGTGAATCGCGTCGTCACCGCTGCCCACGAAGCGCGTTTGCAGGCCCTCCGTGAAAATCATCGTGACTTTGTCGGCGGAGAGCTGGGCCGAGGTCACCTCGATGACTTGATCGGTCAATACCGCTTGACCCGGGCGCCGAAGCTCGCCGCGAAAGGTGACGACCGCGTCTTTTGCTTGACCCGACGGCAGGTTGGTCCCGAGGACCTCGATGCGATCACCGACGTCGACTTCCCGCGGCGCGACGTCGAGCACCGTCAGCAAATCGGGCGCCGCGTCGCGCGCGCAGCCGAGGGGCGCGAGCAGGGCCAAAACACAGAGAAAAATGACCGCGAGCGGCGATCGTGAGCGGCTTTGACCGCTGGAACCGAAGGGCATGGCGGACCGCTTATAGATCGCTGGGCGAAGGAGGTCGAGATAGCGGGCGCATCGGGACGAAGTAGCGCATTTGTGTAATCTCGTTCACACCCACATACAGGTCGGTCCCGAAGGCGTCGCGGAGCCGTTTCCACGTCATCACCTCGTCCACCGGACCATGGGCTTCGAGCCGCCCGCCGACGAGCAGGGCCACCCGATCGGCGAATTGCGCGGCGATGTTCAGGTCGTGGAGGACCGCCAGGCAGGCGAGCTTGCGTTCGGCCACCTGCTTGCGCAAAAGCTCGTGCAAATCGAGGGCGTGGCGCACATCGAGGTGGGCCCCCGCCTCGTCGAGCAAGAGGATCGGCGCCCGTTGGGCGAGCGCCCGCGCGACGATCACCCGCTTGCTCTCCCCCCCCGACAGGGTCGTCACGTCGCGCTCGGCGAGGTGCTCGATTTCGCAGGCCGCGAGGGACTCGTCGACAGCGATTTCGTCCGCCGAAGAGGGGCGCATCCAAGCCCCCTGATGGGGTGCGCGCCCGAGCGCGACCACCTGACGGACCGAGTAGCCGAACGCCGGATCCTCGGATTGGGGGACCACGGCGACACGCCTGGCGACGGCCCCACGGTCCAGACGGGCGATATCGTCGCCGAGCAGACAAACCCGACCCGCGGAGGGCCGCATCAAACCCGCGATGACGCGGACGAGCGTGGATTTTCCCGCGCCATTCGGCCCGATCAGCACGTTGACCTCGCCCGGGCGCAGCTCGAGATCGATGTCCGACAGCACGCGGCCGGCGCCGTAGCCAGCCGAAATCCCTTCCAGGACCACCGAGCCCATGGGCGTTTCGTACGCGCGCCGCACAGGGACCACAACGTCCATGGCTTGCACGGCTATCGCCGCGGTGCTCCAATGCGCCGGCCTCGACTTTGAGGAGCGCGAGAGCCGAAATGGAAACCGTAAAAGACGAGATAGGCGCGCGGAACGTCGCGCCCGAAGGCTCGTCACCCCGTGTGATCAAGCGGTATTCGAACCGCAAGCTCTACGATACGCGGGACAGTCGCTACGTCACGCTGCAACAAATTGGGGAGATGGTCCGCGCCGGGGAGGAGGTGCGCATCATCGACAACCAGACCAAAGAGGACAAAACCGAGGTCACGCTCGCGCTGATCATCTCGGAAGACCTCAAGACGCAGCAAAGCTCCGTTCCGCTCGGCACCCTGCGCAACCTGATCAAGGGCGGCGAGCAGTGGATGACGATGATCAAGGGGCGGCTCGTCCGCACCGGCGAAGAAGAGAGCGCTGCCGTGGAAGAGCCCGTTGTGCCCCCGCCCACACCCTCGGAGGTCGAGGCGAAGAAGGGCCGCTTTTCGGGCGTCTTCGAGAGCTCGCGCCTGGCCCTGGAGCAGTGGCAGCAATCCGTCGACGAGAAGTTTCGGGCGATGATGCCCCGGTTTTTGCAGCTAAAAGAGCTCGAAGACGAGGTCTCCCGCCTGTCGAAGCGGGTCGAGGAGCTCGAAGCCAAGCTGGCCGAGAGCGCCAAGCAAGAAGGTCGGGAATAGCCCCGAAGCTACGCAGGTTGACGGACCGACATGCCGTTCTTCTTCGCAAAAAAGCCCTCCAGCGTCGCGCAAGAGCTGTCCTCCCTGGAGAGCCGCGCCGACGGGGACAAGGAAAGGCGGGCGAGCCGCCGCAAGGTCGATAGCTTCGAGGTCGAGATGTTGGGGCACCTCGACACCCTCTACGCCGTGAGCTGCCGCATGACGCGCGGCACGGCGGAGGCCGAAGACTTGGTGCAGGACACGATCGTGAAGGCCATGCGGGCCCGCGATCAGTTCGAGCCCGGCACGAACCTCAAGGCCTGGCTGCTGCGCATCCTCACCAACACCTTCATCAACAAATATCGGCGGGGCGGCCTGGAGCGCGAGGTCTTCGACGGCCCCGATGCGGACGCGCTGACGGACGGCTGGGTCTCGGTGAGCACCATGCGCTCGATGCGCGACCCCGAGACCCTGGCGCTCAAGCCCATCGTCGAGCAAGAGCTGGCCCACGCCCTCGACGAATTGCCCGACGAGTTCCGGCTCGCGGTGGTCCTCTCGGACGTCGAAGAGCTGTCCTACAAAGAAATCGCAGACGCCATGGGCTGCCCCATCGGCACCGTGATGTCGCGCCTGCACAGGGGTAGAAAGTTGCTGCAAAAGGCCCTCCGAGAGCACGCCGTTGCCCTCGGAATCGTGCCCGAGGAGGCGCCCGCCGAGGTCGCCGCTCCCACGGACTTGAACGCGTACCGCAACAAGAAACGAGGCGTAGCGTGATCGCGCGTAAGGTTTCATCCGACTGTCACTGGGTGCTCCACTCGCTCGACGTGTTCTGCGACGGAGAGCTCGATCCGGGCCACGCCGTCGACGTGGAGAGCCACCTGAGCGATTGCTCGAGCTGCCGCGAGGCCCTCGAAAACGAGCGCGCCCGGCGGCACAGCTTGAAGCGCGTGGTGCGCCGTGCGGCCCCCGAGGCGCTGCGCGCAAAGGTTGCTGCTCAAATCATGATCGAGCGCGACGAGGCGGCCCTCGCTGTCTCGGACAACGACGACGAGCGGCATGAGTCGGGACGGCTGATCAAGTTCCGCTACGCGGCAGCCCTCGCGGCGGCCGCAGGTGTCGCCCTCGCGTTCGGCGCGTCGCGCGGCAGCGAGCCCGTGACCAACAATCCTCCCCCGCTGGTCGAAGCCAACGTGGGTATCGACAGCATCATCGATGAGCTCGTGGATCTGCACGCGAACCCGCTGCCTCCCGAGACCACCGACCCCGACGATCTCGGCCGCTTCGAGCCGCTCGTGGGTGTGCCCGTGCCGCGGGGCAAGGCGTTCCGACCCCTCGGCGGCGAGTTCCGCGGTGGTCGCGTCAACCGCATGCGCGAGCGTTCGACGGCCGTCCTTCAATACCAAGACGCGAGCAAACACCGCATCACGGTGTACGTGTTCAACTCCAAGGCCATCCCGGTTCGCATGCCCACGCGGCGCCTCGAAGAGCGCGTGGTGAAGGAGCGTCCGGTCTACGTCGGCAACGTGAGCGGTTATTGGGTCGCGGCGGTGGAGCGTTCGGGCGTGGGCTACGCCGTGGCCTCCGACATCGGCGCCGATCAGAGCGCCGCTTGGATCGCGTCGGTGCCGTAAATCAAAGGCTTTGCTGTTCTATTGCACGAGGCCCGAGCCGCCCTTGCGGGGGTCGGCGCCGGCCTCGTAGAAGCGTGAACCGTCGGCCCCGTAGGTGATGCTCACGGCCTGAACGGCGCTGAAGTTGGGCTTCGTCGCGTCCACGACCTCGCCGCGCTTTTTCAGGTCTTCGGTGAGCCCGTCCGCGGCCCCAGGATCGAGCAACAGGCCGCCCATGGGCGGGGTATCGAAGCGCGGCGCAGCGACGACCTCGGTCGCCGATCGGTCGAACGCGAGCCGACCGAGCAGCACCTGCGTGACCCCCGTGGCGATGCGCATCCCGCCCGAGCCGCCGAGCGCAAAAACCGGCTTTCCGTCGCGGAAAACGATGGTGGGCGTCATGCTCGACACGGGCCTTGCCCCGCCCCGCGGCGCGTTGGGGCCCTTGGCGATGCCGAAGCGATCTTCGAGCTCGACGCGCGCGAAGTCGTCGAGCTCGTCGTTGAGCACGAAACCCCCTTCCGCGATGAGGCGCGAACCGAACATGTTGTTCACGGTGCTCGTCAGCGACACGACGTTGCCCTCGTCGTCGACCACCACCAAGTGGCTCGTTCCCGCCTCTTGCACAGGGAATTTCTCGGGGGGCGTGGTGGCATCCATCGAGATACGCGCGCGCCGCGCCTTCATGCGCGCGGGCGCCGCGAGGGCATCGACGTCGACCTTCACGAACGCGGGATCGCCCAGGGTGCGCACGCGATCGGCGATCGCGCCGCGGAACGTTTCGGCCAGCAAGTGCGTGTACTCGGCGCTCCCGTAGCCGAGCTTCGTGAGCGTCGCCTTGTCGTGCATATGCAGGGTTTCGAGCATCAAAAGGCCGCCCGCCGAGGGCGGCGGCATGGTCGCGATGCCGTAGCCTTCCCAGGTTGTCGTGAGCGCTTCGCGCTCGATCACTTGGTACTTGTCGAAGTCGGCCTGGGTGAGCGAGCTGCCCGCGCGGCGCGCGGTGCTCAAGAAGTCGTCGGCGATGGAACCCTTGTAAAACGCGTCTTTTCCTTCACTGGCGATGCGCTGCAGGGTCTTGGCGAGGGCCGGGTTCGTCACCTTGGTGCCCCCCGGGGCGACCGCGCCCCCCGGGAAAAAGAAGGCGTAGCGCGGCGACGACTCGACCCATTTCTTGTTCCACGCGAGGGCACGACCGAGGTGCTCGCTGACCACGAAGCCGGACTGCGCGGCGTCGATCGCGCCGCGAAACACCTCGGCCCACGGCCGTTTGCCAAAGCGCTTCGACAGCTCGGACAGGCCTGCTACCTCGCCCGGCACGCCCGTCATCACGCCGCGCTTTTTGTCGGGCAAGGGCCGCTTGGCAAAGTCTGCTACGCGCAAGCCGATGGGCGCGGTCTCGCGGAAGTCGAGGACGGTGACCTTCTTCGTTTTGGCCTCGTAGATCATCGCGAAGCCACCGCCGCCGATACCGCTCGATACGGGCTGCGCGACGCCCACGCCGAGGGTGGCTGCGATGGCCGCGTCAGCGGCGTTTCCGCCCTGTTCGAGCACGGTCATCGCGAGGCGCGAGGCGAGCACGTTCTCGGTCGACACGGCCCACTTGTGGACGACGGGCTCGGGCGTCGCGGCGGGCGTCGGCGTCGCTGCCGTGGGTGCCGGCGCCGAGGGCGACGACGAGGCCGCGAGGACCGCAGGGTTGTTCGGCGCGGGGCCCTCGGCGGGCGTGCACCCAAACGGAAAGGGCACCACCAAGAGGGCGACCGCGGTCGCCGAAATCAGCGCGGAGAGCGGGCGAGCGAGCATCCTTGACCGATACCACGGCCCTCGCCTCGTTGCGTCGATGCCCTTCGAAGGTTAACAAGCGCGGGCGCGAACCTTCGCGCGAAGGAGACCCGGATGCGCTTCGTCTACGTGATGGATTCCCTCGACCGCGTCACGCACGACAAGGACACCACCTTCTCGTTCATCGAAGCCGCGCAGGCCCGGGGGCACGAGAACCTGCACTGCCACATCCACGATTTGAGCGTCAAAGACGGTGAGGTCTTCGCCACCGTGCACCCCGTCGTGATCCTCGACAGCCACCCGTACATCGCGCTTGTCCGAGACAATGGGCCTCACCGTGTGGCCCTCTCGGACGTCGACGCGGTGTTCATCCGCAAAGACCCACCCTTCGATCAGGCCTACCTCTACGCCACCCTGCAGCTCGAAATTTGCCGCGGAAAGACGCTCGTCATCAACGATCCGCGGGGGCTCCGCGACGCCAACGAGAAGCTTTACACGTTGAACTTCAGCTCCTGGATGCCGCGCACCATCGTCACCAGCAACCGCGACATGATCCACGACTTTGTGCGCGAAATGGGCGGCCGCGCGGTGCTCAAGCCGCTCGACGGCGCGGGCGGCTCGGGGGTCGTCGAGCTCCGCGCGGGGGACACGAACGCGCGCGCCTTGGCCGACATGCTCACCAACGAGGGCAAGCGGCTCGCGATGGTGCAGGAGTATTTGCCGGCCGTAAAAGAGGGCGACAAGCGCGTCTTGCTGCTCGACGGTGAGCCCCTCGGCGCCATCTTGCGCGTGCCCCGGGCCGACGAGATGCGCTCGAACATCCACGTCGGCGGCAGCGTGGTGCCGACCGAGCTCACGGCGCGCGAGAACGAGCTGGTGCGCGCAATCGCGCCGCAATTGCGGCAAGACGGCCTGATTTTCGTGGGCCTCGACGTGATCGGCGAGCGCCTCACCGAGGTCAACGTCACGAGCCCCACGGGCATCCAAGAGCTGGGGCGCTTCACCGGCAGCAAGCCCTCGGACAAGGTCATCGCCTGGGCCGAGGCCCATTCGCTGCGCAAAACGTCGGCGTAACGAAGTCCGCGCGGAGCACGCCCCGGTAGCGTTACGCTCCGCTTCGTGGGTGAGCCCCTCGTTCAGCTTACGAGCGTCACAAAACGTTTCGGCTCGACGACCGCGGTCGACGACGCATCGCTCGCCCTGACGCCCGGCGAGCTGCACGCGCTGATCGGCGAAAATGGCGCGGGCAAGAGCACGCTCCTGAAGATCGCCGCGGGCGCGCTACAAGCTTCGAAGGGCACGGTGGTGATCGCGGGCTCCCCGCTCGAACCGGCGACCACCGCCGAGGCCATGCGGCGCGGCGTGGGCCTCGTGTACCAGCACTTCATGTTGGTGGGCGCGTTTACCGCCCTCGAAAACTTGGTGCTCGGCGCCGAGCCTTTGCTGTCGTTCGGCCGCGTGGACCTGCAAAAGGCCGAGCTTCGCGCGAAGGAGCTAGCGAAGACGAGCGGCCTCGACGTGCCCTTGAACGAGGTCACGGACGCGCTCACGGTCGGACAACGGCAGCGCTTGGAGATCCTGCGGGTGCTGTATCGCGGCGCGAAGGTGGTGCTGCTCGACGAGCCCACGGCGGTGCTCGCGCCCCTCGAAGCCGATGAGCTGTACGGCATGTTGAAGAAGCTCGCCGAGGGCGGCACGGCCATCGGCGTGGTGACGCACAGGCTCGAAGAGGTGGTGCGCTTCGCAGACCGCGTGACCGTGCTGCGCAGGGGCCGCGTGGTGCTCTGTCGCGCGCGGAGCGAAGGCGCGTTCGAAGAGGGCGAGCTGACCCGCGCGATCATGGGTCAGGCCGCGGTGGGCCGCGTGGAGCCCCCGGCCAAGCCCCCCGACGATGCGCCGATTGCCCTGGAAATTAAGGGTCTATCACTGCGCTCGCCGGAAGGTGTGCTGCTCGTGGACGGCATCGACTTGCAGGTGCGCGCGGGCGAGGTCGGCGGTGTCGCCGGCATCGAGGGCAACGGGCAGCACGAGCTGGTGCGCGCCATCGCGGGGCTCTTGCCCGACGCGAAGGGGACGATTCTCGTTGGTGGTCAAACGATTTCGGGCGCGACGCCGCGGGCACGCCGGGCGCGGCTCTCGGTGGTGCACGACGACAGGCACGTGGACGGCTTGGTGCTCGACGCGACCGTGGGCGATAACCTTGTGCTCGGCGATCTGGGCGATGAGCACGAAGCCTTCGACGAGGCGCAAACGGTGAAACGGCGCATCGACGGCTTCGCGATCAACCCCGCCGATCCCGCGCGCATGGCCGAGGCGCTCTCGGGCGGAAACCAGCAGAAAATCGTGGTGGCGCGGGCCCTCGATCGCCTGCGCGACGTGGGGGACCAGGGAGCCATCGTGGTCGCCCAGCCGACCCGCGGGGTCGACATCGGCGCCGCCGCCGTGATCCAAAACGCCCTGCGCAGCGCCGCCGAAAAGGGCTCCGCGCTGATCATCGTGAGCGCCGATTTGCACGAGCTGAGGCGCCTCGCGCATCGCATCGTGGTGCTCTTTCGCGGCAAAATCGTCGCGGAGCTTACGCCCGATGTCTCGGACGAGGTGCTCGGCCGCGCCATGTTGGGCATGGAGGCCGCGTGAGCGTCCGCCCTTCGCTCCGCGCGCTGTTGCCCCTGCTGTTCGCGTTGGCAGGCGCCCTGCTCGCCTTGAACATCGTCTCCATCGCGTTCGGCGAGGCCCCCGTGGCCACCCTTGCACGCATCTGGGACGGCACGTGGGGCAGCGCCTACGGCATCGGCCAAGTGCTGTTCAAGGCCACGCCGCTCTTGTTCTCGGCCCTCGCGTTCCATGTCGCGTACCGCGTGGGGTTGTTCAACATCGGCGCCGAAGGGCAGCTCGCGCTAGCCAGCCTGGGCGGCGCCTACGTGGCCACACTGCTGCCCGTGTCGACCTCGGCCTTCGTGGCCCTGCCCGTGGTGTTCGTGGTGCCCGCGCTGATCGGCGCGTCTTGGTCGGCGATAGCCGGGGTTTTGCGCGCGCGCGCCGCGGTGCAAGAGGTCATCAGCACCATCATGCTCAACCGCATCGCCGAGGGCATCGTGCCCTGGGCGCTGGCGGCGTACATCGGCTCGAGCTCGCTGCGCACGGCGGACGTCCCCGCAGGGGCGACGCTCCCGCGCTTCGAAGGCCTGTTCCCGGCCCTGCGTGGCAGCGCGCTCTCGTTCGCGTTCGTCATCGCGGTGGCCGTCACCTTCGGCATCTACGCGTGGCTCGCGCGCTCGCGCGTGGGCCGCGAGATGCAATGGATAGGCAGCAACCCAAGGGCCTGCGAGGCCGAGGGCATCGACGTGAAACGCCGCATTTTGCAGGCGATGTTGCTGTCGGGCGCGATCGCGGGCGCGGCCAGCCTGGGCACCGTGTTCGGCTACAAGGGCTACTACGAGCTCGGCCTCGGCAGCGGCGTGGGCTTCGCGGGCATCGCGGTCGCGATGCTCGGACGGCGCAGCGCCTTGGGCCTCGTGCTGGCGGCGATCTTGTTCGGCACGCTGGAGCAAGCCGGCCTCGCCATCAACGCGCGCGTGCCCAAAGAGGCGATGGCGGTGGTCGAGGCGATCGTGATCGTGCTCGTGGCCATCGCCTCGCGAAAGTCCGACGAAGCGCGCGCGCTGGCGCAGGCGGAGGCCAAATGAGCCTTTTGTCCCTGACCATGGTGGCCGAGACCCTGCGCATCGCGGCGCCCTATGCCTGCGCGGCGGTCGCAGGCGTGTGGGCCGAGCGCTCCGGCGTGATGCAGATCGGCCTCGAAGGCGTGCTGCTCACCAGCGCGTTTACGGGCGTGGCCGTGGCACACGCGACGGACAGCGCCGTGCTCGGCCTGCTCGCGGGGGTCGCTGCGGGCGTGGCGATTTCGCTCCTGCACGGCGTGATCGTCGAAAAGGCGCG
Organism: uncultured Polyangiaceae bacterium; assembly: GCA_964383995.1. GTDB lineage: Bacteria > Myxococcota_A > Polyangia > Polyangiales > Polyangiaceae > CAYLJT01. The sequence continues at coordinate 10,594 of CAYLJT010000016.1, read as the reverse complement.
GGTCAACGCCGTGGTAAGCGGCATCGCCCTCAATTTGTTCGCCTACGCGGCCACCCGCCTGGCCCTGCGCGGCCTGTACGACAGCGCGTCGAACTCGCCTTCGATCGAAGGTTTTCGCTTCGGAGGCACGGGGGGCACGGGCTTCGACATGCTCACCCGCGTGCTGCTCGACCCGGTGACACTGCTCGCGGCGCTGGCCATCGGGGTCACACCGTTTGTACTCAAACGAACTCGCTTCGGCCTGCGCGTACGCGCGGCGGGGGAGAGCCCCGAGGCGGCGCAGGCCGCGGGCTTTTCGGTGACGCGCGTGCGGCTGTGGGCGCTCGCTGTTTCGGGCCTCATCGGTGGGTTAGGCGGCGTGCACCTGTCGTTCGATCAGCACCGCTTCGAGTCGGGCATGTCGAACGGTCGCGGCTTCATCGCCCTCGCGGCCGTGGTGGTGTCGGGCTGGAGAGCGGGGCGCGCGGCCCTCGCCTGCTTGGTGTTCGCGGCCCTCGAAGCGCTGCAAATCGTGCTGCAAGATCAAACGCGGGGCAGCACGGGCGGCGGGCTCATGCTGCTCTTGCCCTACGTCGCGACGCTGGTCGTGCTGGCCTTCGCGGCGGGCCGCGCGCGCGCGCCGAGGGGCCTCGGGCGCGCGGCCGAAGATTGAGCGTTGCCTAGTTTTGCGCCGTCGCCGGCTTCGATTCGGCGATTTGCTTGAGGGTCGCGAGGCCCTTCTCGAAGTCGCTCCCGATCATCGAATCCATGTCCATGAGCAGCGAGAACGCCTTGCCCATGAAGTTGTTGTCGCCGTCCATGCCCCAGGTGACGGTGGTCTCACCCGCCGGGCCGGCCTTGAAGGTGAAGGTCGTTTTGGCGGTCGACGCGAAGGGCTCGATGAACTCGAGCTTGATCTCGATGGACTGGGGCGCGGTCGCGCCCGTGATGGTCATCTTGCCCTTGCCCACGTCGTCGTTGCCCGACCACGTGTAGATGGCGCCGACGCCGCTCTCGGGGCCTTCGTAGGTCTTCTGCATGCCCGGATCGAGCTTGTCCCAGGGGGACCAGGCGTTCCACGACTTGAAGTCGTCGACCTCGCCAAACACGACATCGGCCGAGGCTTTGACCGTAATGGACCTTTCAACATGGTAGGTCGCGGGCTGGATGCCGACGATAACCAGCACAACGACGACAACGGCGGCAAGCCCGATGAGGATCTTCTTCAGCATCAATCGCTCCCAGAAAGTGCGTGCGAACGCGGCCCTTGACGGCATCCGACCACGGCCCCGCGCCCATCGCAACCCACGCGGAATGGGACGTTGCCCTCGCTTCCCTGGCTCCCTCAAAGCTCTTCGCCGCGAACGCCCCACCAGCTGCCCACGGCGATCTCATTCTCGAAAGGGGGCAAGATGACACGCTCATCCTCGCTCGCTGTCGCCGTCAGGGCGGGTCTACCACCGACGGTCTCGAACACCTCCACGAGGCGGCGAATGGGGTCCACCATCCAAATCCAAGGGACGCCTTCGCTGGCGTAAAAGGGCAATTTCGCTGTTACGTCCTTCAGCATCGTGCTCGGCGAGAGCACTTCGCAGCACCAATCGGGCAGGATGTCGATGGGGTTTTCATCGGGCAGCGCCGCCACCCTCTCGACCCTGAAACCCGCGAGGTCCGGAACGAGGAGCCGACCGGCTGAAAATCGAATTTCGACCTCGACCTCGATCCACCACCCGACCCCTCCGCTGTCGATGTCGAACGACTGAAGGCTTTGGGCACAGAGCTTCGCGGCGCGGCGATGAGCCCTGCCGGGACGCGACATCGTGCGGATCACCCCCGGCTCTAAGATCTCCCCGGTCAGGTGCTCGGGGAGCGCGCGAATTCGCTCGTACAGCTCTTCGAAAGTCGGCACCACCTTCGCCGGTTGACCCATGGGCGGGATCCTACCTGGGAACCGCGTTCAGGTCGAAAGGCGCGCGCCCGACCACGGTATCGCGCCCTTCGCAACCCAGAGAGAACGTGGTTTAATTCGCCGCCAACAAAGGACATCGCAAGGAGAGCTCGCCATGCAACAAGGGTGGGAAGCACAGGTTCGCACAGGTCATCCGGGGCAAGACGCGGCCACCGTCGATCAATACCGGAAGGCCGCCGAGGCGCAGGGCATGAGGCTCGACGCGCAACCGATGCCCGGGGGTGGGTTCTTCGTGAAGGCGACACCCGTGGCTCAAGGTGGCTGGGGTCAACAACAGCAACAACAGGGTTGGGGCCAACAACAGGGTTGGGGCGGTGGACAAGCCCAGTCGTCGCAAATGGCCGGTTGGGGCAACTACGGTCAAGCGGCCTCGTCGGGCTACAGCGGTCCAGCGGACGCCGTCGGCACAGCCCCCTTGAGCGAGCAAAAGGTCGCCTATCTGCGCAAGGTCTATGGCCTGCTGGCGGGCTCCGCGGCCCTCGCCATCGCCTGTGGCTTTGCCATGCTCAATGTGGGCGGCACCGTCAAATACATGACCGACGACGGGAAGCCCGTGGCCGTACCGTCGCTCGTCGCGGCGATGTTGGACAACCCCGCGCTGCTCTATGGCTCGTTCATCCTCTTGTTCGTGGGCACCATCGCGGCCAGCGCCGTGTCGCGCAAGCCGGGCATCAACGTGGTTGCGTTGTTTGGGGTGTCCGCGCTGATGGGCATCGAACTGGCACCCATGGTGTTTATTGCACAGGCCTTTGCCGGTCTCGGACAAACCATGAGCCTCAACCCCGTGCGCGACGCCTTCGCGCTGGTGGGGGCCATTTTCGTGGGCGTAACGGCCTATGTGTTTACCACGCGCAAAGACTTCTCCTATCTAAAAGCCATCTTGCACATGGGCTTTTGGGTGGTGTTCGCGGCCTGCCTCTTGAGCTTCGTGTTCGATACAGAGGCCTTTTCCCTGGCTGTTGCCACCGTGGGCGCGCTCTTGGCAGCCGGCTTTTTGCTCTACAACACGAGCCGCATTCTGCACAACAGCGACATGGATAACCCCGTGGGCGACGCCTTGGGGCTCATCGTTCAGCTTCGCAACCTGTTCATGTTCATTCTGCGCATCTTGATGTCGAGCCGCAGGTAGGTCGCCACGGGTAGCGCTTTTCGGCGCGCCATTCTACCCTCTCTTTATGGCGCGACCTTTCCAACCCACGTGGTCGTCGCTGCGGGCCCTTTCGGCGGCCACCTTCTCGGTCATGCTCTTCGCCTGTGGGGCCCGCACGGGCCCCCTGTCCGAGACAAACGAGACCAGCACGAGCAGCGGCGCGGGGGGAAGCACCGCCACTAGCTCCACGAGCAGCAGCGGGAGCGGGACGGGCGGGCGAGGCGGCGCGGTGGCTTGCGACGAAGACGGCGACGGCCACCCCGCGCTTTTTTGCGGGGGTGACGACTGCCAGGATGACGATCCTGCCATCTATCCCGGTGCACGCGACAGCAACGTGGGCGTCGGCCCCTGGCTCAAGACGCGCGTCATGGAGAACATCCCCGGGGATTCCCGCGGGCAACCGGCCATATTTGTGGAGCCTTCGGGCTTCGTCCACCTCGCGCACAGCAGCGTCGGCCTGCGCTACGCCAGCGACCGCAGCGGGACCTGGAGCGCCGAGGTCGTCGACCCGGCCGCCAAGGGGAACCCGTCGCTCGCGGTCGACAGCGCGGGGACGGTGCATATGAGCTACTTCGCGGATGGCGCCCTGCACCATGCCATGGGGTCGGCGGGGGCATGGAACATCGAGACCATCGACGACACGGCCACGGGCGAGTCTTCCCTCGCGCTGGGCGCCCTCGAGCGACCTGTCATGCTCTACCCAGCGGCGGATGGCATACGCTACGCCGAACGCAAGCCAGACGGTTGGCACGTCGTCCTCATTTTTGCAGGCGACACCGCGGCGCCGTCGCTCCACATCGCCGGAGGCTTGTCTGCGTCGTTCGCGGCGGCGAATACCGGGGCGGGGGACGGCGTGTGGGTAGGTCGGTACAACGAAGCCGAGGCCGCGTGGGGCTTCGAGCTCATCGCCGCGGGCTCACCCGTCGCCTCCACATCCATCGCGCGCGACGTCTCCGGAGCGCTGTACGTGGCGTACAGCCTGCTGCAACGACCTCTCGGTCCGCACGTCGCGAGCAGCGTGGGCGGAGGTTGGAGCACCGAGCCCGTCGGGGACGGCCAGGTGGCATGGTCGGTGTCGGTAGCAACGAGCCCGGCCTTTCCAGGCCGCGTCAACCTGGCCTACGACGATCTGGTCATCCGCTACGCCGTGCGCGAAGGAGGAACCTGGCAGGTGTCGAGCACAGCCACTACCGGCTACACACCTTCCCTCGCCCTCGACGCGGACGGGGCCGCCCACCTGACCTATTCCGATTTCAGCTTCAGTGTGGAGACCTTCGTCGACTACCTTACGGATCGCGCGGTGATTCCCGACGGAATCGATCAAAATTGCGATGGCGTCGATGGTCTGGACGAAGACCAGGACGGCTACGCTTCGCGGACGACGGGGGGCGAGGACTGCAACGACGACGCGCCGCTCGTGTATTCAGGTGCCCCCGATGCCTTGGGCGACGGCATCGATCAAGACTGCGGCGGAAACGACGGACCGGGCTGAAGGGCCGCTCTTCGGCTCAGTGCTCGCCGTCCGCCGCCGCCATCTTGCGCAGGACGAGCGCTATCGTGGCCGCGTCGACCTGGGCCGCTTTCATCAAGGCCTTTGCTCGCGCAGCGTTGTCCTCATCGATCGCTTCAAAAAAGTCGTCGACCTTGCCTACGGCAGCGAGCTGCTCCAAAACCAGCGTGCCTTCGAAGTCCGAATCTTCCACCGCCGTCTCCTGACCTTGCCACGCGGCCTACTCTTCCAACGCGTCCCAGCTCTCCCCGACGAGCTTCTCCACCCACGCCCACGCGGCATCTCCTGCCACGAGCCTCTCCACAAACGGCCAGGTCAGCGCGGCGAGCGCCGGCACATCCACGACGGGCTGGATTCCGTACACGGCGAGGGCTTCGCGCAAGGTCTGCTTGCCGTGCGCCAAAATGGCCATTTCTACCAGCGCAAACAGCTCGCGCTTCGCTTCCTCGCTCGTCACGACCCTCGCGGCCAGGCCCTTGGCGATGGCGCGTAGCTCCTTGGCCGAACGGGTGTTCGGATCGCCTACCACGTCGGTCACGCGTTGCTCCAAGACCCAACGCAGCATGTGGTGGCGCAGCGCAATGAACGACGGCTCGTCGCCTTTTTCTACCACCGTCTCCACGAAGTTGCGCAGCGCCGTGCGCGTCATGCCCTGCAAAAAACGGCGGATTTCAGGCTCCAAACGCTGCTCGACCTCCCCTCGCATGGCGTCGAGACCCTTGGCCATGACACCGAAGCCTAGCGGCATCATTTTGCGCAACGTAGCCACCGGGCCTGCGTCGGACGAAAACGGGTTCACGCGGTCGTAGAACTGCCGCAGCACGCCGAACAGCACCTCGCGCATCACCTCTTCCACGGCGTCGTCGAGCAGCACCTCGCGCAGCAAGCGTTCGGGCACGAGGCCCGGCCTGGCAAGGAAGGCGCGCAGGGCCTTGTCGTCCGCCTCTTCCACATAGTGTCCCAAGGCCTGCGTGTTTTCGGCCGCGCGCGCCGCGACGAGCACCAGAGACGCCTCGATGGCAGGCAGCACGGCGCCCTCCACCCAGGGGGCGGCCAACGCGGCGTTTACGGCCGTTTTCGCGACCGAAAGCGGGAACAGCACCTCCACCTTGCTGGCCAACAGCTCGTCCAGGACAAGAGTCAGGTTGTGCTCCCATTCTTGACGCGCTGTCTCGGACAAAACACGTTTGCGCAAGAACGCGAGCTGCTGCGCGCGGAGCGCCTGACGCTTCGAAGCTTCCATCGAATTTTCCGTTCGATTACTCGTCCAGGTACCCGCACGTGGTGACGTCGACGCTACCCAGGCAGCGGTGGGTCTTGGGGTGGGAGAGGTAGTACAGATCCTTGCCATCGGTCATGAAGAAGTGGGCGGTCAGGTTGGTCAGGTAGGTGCCGTAGTCCCACCTTTGGCAAGGCTCGCCGTTCTCGAAGGTGTGGCGACCGTCCGGGACGGCGTACGCGTCGAGCAGGGCGGTGATGCGGCGGCCGTCGGGCTTCCAGGCGTTGTCGGCGCCGCCGGGCACGCCGAGCAGGCGCGGCGCCCACACGTCATCGAGGTTCGCCGCCCCCGCCGACTGGGTGTAGCGCGCCAACCGATGCGGGTTCTGGGTGTTGCTCTGCTCGTAGTAGCCGCTCGTGCCCTCGTCGAGATCGTCCACGTCGTACAGGGCCTCGTCGCATTTTTCCTGACCATTGGGACGCGGCAAGCACTGCCCGGTGGCAAAGTCGCAGGACGAGCCGGCGTAGCAGACACGGCCCTTGCCGGCCTCCATCTGCTCGGTCTCTTCGGTGCAGCCGGTCGGGAAGCAGGAGAGCACGTCGCCCTCCGGGGTCAGGAAGGTGCCGTCGGGGTAAGCCGCGTTCGCGTCGTTCACGCAGCGTGGATCGGCCGGGTGCCTAGCGAGCTTGGTAATCCCCTCGATGACATGCTTCTCGATGAGGTCTTGATTGGGCGTGCGCCCGAGCGCCTCGTACAGGGCCGTTGGCGTCGCGTAATTGGCATATTCGGGGTAGCGAATGGCCTGGTCCGGTCGGAAGAACGGCACGGCGCCCGCCGCCCTCGCGAACTGAATGCCCGAGTTGAGGGGCACGTTCATGTCGCCAATGGTGTTGAGGGTCAACACCGCGTGGGGCTCGATGGCATTCCCGAAGGGGTCGGTCATGGGCTTGATCGAGTAGTAGGGCGCGAAGCTGATGGGGTCGCCCGGATCGAGGGCCATTTGCGCGAGCTGGATGAAGCGGCGCAGGGAGGGCGTCTGGCGGATTTGGCCAAAACCCTCGGCGGGCGCGACGAGCGCCGTGCCCTCCCCGAAGAACTGGTTTTGGAAGGTCACGCACGAGGGCGCGAGGCAGATGTCGGTCTCGACCGGGTTCGTGGCGCCTTCGCCCGCGGGCCCCTTGCCCCAGGTGTCCACCGTGAGGTGCACCGGCGCGAGGGCGCCGTTGATGAGCTTGGGCTTGCAGGTGCCGTAGCTCTCCACCATGTCTTCGCCCTCGAAGAAGGTAAGGGAGATGCGATCGTAGGCGGTCGTGGGGATGCCCACGCGCAGGCGCAGATCGTCGCCCACGCGCGCGCAGCGCAGCTCGCCGTTGTCGAGGTTGTTCACGAGCACGGTCGTGTTCTGGATGTCGCTCGGCGCGATGCAGCGCACCTCGACCTCACCGTCGTCGTTCACGTCGGGCACGACCCAACGCAGGCTGACCTCTTCCGGAGCGCACACGGTGCACTTGTCGTCCTCGTCGGACTCGGGTGTGCACGCGGGCCGTTCGTTGGCCGGCACGGTCACCAAGAGAGGGCCCCAAATCCGCAGCAAAACGGCTTCGACGACGCCACCTTGGAAGGAACGGATGCCGATGTCGGTGAGACCGCCTCCGCCCGAGCCGGGCACGGCGGAGGTCACGTAGGGATCGATGGCGCCGTGGATGCCCGAGAGGATGCCGCCCAAGCTCTCGCCCCAGGTGCCGTAGTGGGCATCGGGGCCGCCGAAATCGGCGACGCCATCACCGTTGAAATCCCCTGCAACTTCCGGCTTTCCATCGCCGTTGATGTCGCAGTGCTCGCTGGCCGGTTGGGCCCAGCCGGTGCTGTCGTTGCGGCACAGCATGGAGCCCGTGGGCGTGCCGAAGGTGCGCATGATGCGGACGAGCTGCAGGTGATCGAGGATCGATTGGCGCACGGCGTCGCGCGTGTGAAAGAGGTAGCTTGACCAGAAATCGCCGCCCGAATCGGGGTTTCCATCGCGGTTGAGGTCGCGCGCACGACCGAGCGTCATGGCGTCGTAGAAGGGCGCCGCGCACTGACCCGCGAGCACGCTCTTGGCCGCGAGCTTCTCGGCGGGGTTGTCGAAGTAGAGGCCGTGGCCCATGGCGTTGATGCCGATGGTCGCGAGGCCGTGCTCCGCGAGCAGGCCCGCGTACAGGATCTGCTCGACGAAATTCCCCGTGTAACCGTGGCCGTACACGTTCACGTCGAAGGGTTGCTTGAACTGCTCGGTCTCCTTCGGGACGAACACCCAGAACTGCACGGTGTCCTCGTGGACCTCGCCCTCACCGGACATGTAGTTGAGATCGAAGGCCGCGTTGGGGTCCGTCGAAGTGGGCCCACCTTCGAGCAAAAACGGCACTTTGTAGGTGCCGATCAACATGTGATCGATGTGATCGAAGGACCTCAAGAGCGCCTCGGTGGCCGGGCCCGCGTCGAGATCGAAGCCTTCGACGAGCAGGTTTCGCATCTGCGAGCGCAGGTCTTCGTACTTGATGATGTAGAGGTTGTTGGCCTTGCTCGGGCAGCCCGCGGCGACGCCCTGCTCGCCCGTCTTCCAATCGGCGGGATCGGTGCCGCCGACGCCCAAATCGCCGACCAAACCGATGGCCCGCTGCAGCTCGAGCTGGGCCGGATATTCGCTCGCAAAGTGGGAGAACGGTCCCTGCCCGTAGAGGCCGTCGCGCAGGCGTTTCATGTCGTCGACGGTGGGCTGCGTGGTGAAGCTCCAGACGAAGCCGACGTGATCGAGGCCGGTGCCCGCCAAATCGCCGAAGTAGTTGGCGACGCGGCTGTCGTTGATGAGCTCGAGCACGCGCCCGGCGGAGGCCTCTTGGGCCGCGTGGTACACGAAATCGAAGGGCGATTTGACCGCGTGGCCCTTGCCGTCGACGAGCCTGTCGGTGAGCACCACGGCGTAGCGCGTCATCTCGTCGAGGGGGATGACGGGCCGCAAAAGCAGCGTGTTGGTCTCGCGCTCGTAGAACGTGAGCAGGTGGTCGGCGAAGCATTGATCGCGCTCACGCCGCTTTTGCAAGCACTCCGCCGAGCCGTATGACGGATCGCGATCGTTGTCACACACCGGATCGCGCTGCGGACACGCGTACGGATCATCGAGGTTCGGCAGGTCCAGCGTGCCGTCCATGTCGGTGTCGTTCTTCGGCGTGAAGAGCGACGCGTCGATGCTGCCGTTGTTGGTCTCGTCGACCGTGTCAAAGAGCAGGTTGCGCTCGGTTTTGCGCGTGTCGTTGGGCCAATATTTGTCGAGACGCTTGAGCGTGTAGTTGTAGTTTCCGGCGCCCAAATCCAGGGGCACGGGCACGCCCGTGCTCAGGTTCACGAGGTAGATCGCGTCGTCGGCGAAGTCGTAGTCGTCCCCTACGTGACGTCGCTCGATGTTGCGCAGATCGAGGGCCGCGTCGTTGTAATCGGCGTATTCGGGGTCGCTGCGATCGAGGTCGAAGCTCACCGAGATCGGGCCGAAGGTGCCCCAGCCTTCCATTTGTGAGAACCGCTCGCGCGCCTGCGTTTCGATGGCCGTTGGTGCGATCAGGCTGGCGTTGACGCGCAGCCCCGTGCGGCTCGTGGGATCGGGCCAAGTCGCCGTGTCCGTCGGCAGCGGCACCTCGGGCAGGGGCCGATGCGTGAGGTCGTAGCGCACCGTCGCGCCGGGCCCGTCGGGCGTGCGACGAAGGCCCGTGGGCGCGCGATCCATCACGCACGAGGTGGCGAGGACCGTGAAGGAGACGAAGGCGAAGCCATTGCGAAGGGTGCGGTGGATCATGCGAAAAGCCCTTGGTTTTCGCCGCCGATCCTACCCCGCTGCGGGGCCGCGCGGACGCCAATTGTCAGGGTTTGTCGCCCGAAAGCGCGCAATTTTGCGGCGCGCGGTCAAGTTTTCGGAGGGCGCCGACACGAGAGTGCAAACAATTACATGTCGATGACAATTCGCCCGAGGGGGGGTGTTACGAGGGTTCGTTGCCGAAGGATTTCGGCGATTTGAGCCAAAGGGCACGAAGAAACCATGTTGCATCTCTCGCTCTGCATTCTGTACTTCGCCGTTTTGTTGGGGCTTTCGGCGTACGGTCTGCATCGCCTGCACCTCGTGGTGCTGTGCTTCAGGCACCGCCGCACCATCGCCAAGGCCATCGCGGCGCCCTCGATCAGCGAGGACGACCTGCCGCGGGTCACGGTTCAGCTCCCCCTGTTCAACGAGTCCACGGTTGCCACGCGCCTGATCGAGGCCGTCGCGCGCATCGACTACCCGCTCGATCGCCTCGAAATTCAGGTCCTCGACGACTCGACCGACGAGACGCAAAGCCTGGCGCGCGCCTGCGTCGACCGGCTGTGCGAGCGCGGCATCGACGCCGTGTACCTGCACCGCGTCGACCGCGTGGGCTACAAAGCGGGCGCCCTCGACGCGGGCCTGAAGGCCGCGAAGGGCGAGCTTATCGCGGTGTTCGACGCGGATTTCGTGCCGCAGCCCGACTTCCTGCGATCCATCGTGGGGCACTTCCAGGACCCGAAGGTCGGCATGGTGCAGACGCGCTGGGGCCACCTCAATCGCGACACCTCGCTGCTCACGCAGGTGCAAGCGCTCATGCTCGACGGCCACCACCTGGTGGAAAACCGTGCGCGTTTCGGCGCCGGCTTCCTGTTCAATTTCTCGGGCACCGGCGGGATTTGGCGGCGCGAGGCCATCGGCGCCGCGGGCGGCTGGCAGCA
>CAYLJT010000015.1:0-26004 GCA_964383995.1 uncultured Polyangiaceae bacterium | reverse complement strand
GAGCCTGTCGAGGTGCCCCCGCGGGTCCTCGAAGCCCGGGCGGGCTTGGCTGTCGCGGCGCTCGCGATCGACACTTCGGGACTGATCGTCTTTCCGCCACCGCCGCCGCCGTGCAGTTGCGCGCGCGCGGCGTCGCCGCTGTGGGATCGCGGTATTCCCGCGGTGTCGTTCTTGACCGCGCCCCCCGAAGGAACGGCCCCCGAAGCCCTCGCGCCGGAGGACGGTTCGGTTGGAGGCTTTGTTGTCGCGTCCCACGCCGACGCCGACGGCCCCGCGCGCTTCGACATGGACGTGGCTGCGGTCAACAACGCCGCGCGAACGCAGCGCGATCTGCGCGCCGTGCTCACCTTCGCGCAGCGCGACGGCGCAGGTCGGCGCGTTGCTGTGCACGACAAGGGCTTGTTCTGGGAGGGCGGACTGGGCGCCGGAAGGGCCGTGAAGTGGGGCGTGTCGGGGGAGGGGACGGAGGTGCGAATCGACGTGGATCAAAGGGGATTTCTGCCCGACGCGCCGCCCTCTGTGGGGGCCGGCAAGCCGGTGCGCGCGCCGGCGGCGGCGGACGCTTTTTACGAGCTCACCCGCGCGCGCCACAGCGTGGTGCGCTTTCACGGTGCGACGATGCTCGCCTACCTGCGCGACCCTCGCGCGCGCGACGCGGCCCTCGCGCTGGGCGCCCCCTCCAGCGCGGAGACCCTTTGGCAGAAGCGCATTTTGAGGGCGTCGACGCCCGTGATGACCTGCGCCATCGATCAGAAGCTCGGACGCCTGCGCGTGTGCGTACACAACGCGTCGGACGCCGCGGTGAAGATCGCGAGCCTCGAGGTGCCGGAAAGCGAGCGGCGATTTTCGTTCGAGGCCGTGGCCGTAAACGCGCACGCAGGCGCGCGCCTGGAGGTCGTCGCCGACGGCGGCGAGCCTCCGCGGGAGCTCACGGCGGTCATCGTTCGCTAGGATTTGCCGCAGGCATTTGATTTTTACGATGGGGATGTGCGTGTGTTCGAGGAGAGCACGGAGATGCGCTTCGCTCACCGCGATTTCCTTCCACGGGGCGCTCCTCCCGTGCCAAGAGTAGGGACCTAGGAGGTCCCTTTCATGCGCTCTGGCTTGAAGTGGCTGCTTGCCGGTTTGTTTGCTGCGGTGGTGGGCGTAACGAGCACGTACGCGGACGCGACCACGATGCTTTACTTGACCCGGGATGAGCTCGTGACGCGCTCTCCCATCATCGCCCGCGTCAAGGTGGGCAAGGGCGTGACCGCGCCGTCGGCCGACGGACGCACCATCCTCACGACGACCGAGCTGTCGGTCCTCGCGTACCTCAAGGGCGCCGGCCCGACGACGCTCGCCGTCGAGCAAATGGGCGGCACCTACAACGGCCGCACGCTCGTGATTCCGGGCGACGCCAAGCTCACTGCGGGGGAAGAGGTGGTGGTGTTCCTCGCTGCGGGCGACCCCAGCGCGCCGCTGCACCTGTCCGTGATGTCGCAGTCGGTGTTTCACGTGGACGCCGCGGGCCGCGTGCACCGCGACCTCAGCGACGCCGAGTTCTTCGTGCGAAAAGACGGTCGCATCGTGCCCTTCGCGCCGCCGGTGGAGGCCGTCGAGACGGTCGACGCCCTGGTCGCTGACGTAACGCGCATCGCGGGGAGCCAAAAGCAATGAGCGCACGCAAGCTGTTTGGAGCTGCAACGGCCTTCGCGTTGACCCTGGGCGCTTCGGCGTCGGCCTTCGCCTGGGCTCCCGTCGACAACTCGTACCCGGTTTGGCAGACCATCCCGGTCACCTACAAGGTCAATCAAAGCACCATCCCGGCCTCCATCTCCGGCATCGCGGTGTCGCGGATCGACCAAGGTTTTTCGGATTGGGGCGGTGAGGCTTGCACCTTCTTTGCGGCCACCAACCAGGGCGATACGGCCCTCAAGTACAACTCCAACGACGGCAAGAACACGCTGCACTGGATCAGCTCGTCGTGGCCCGGATCCCTCGGTGACGTGAACTCGGTCATCGGTGTCACGCCTCTCGTCTTCTCGGCGGGCGACATCTTCGACGCCGACATCGTGTTCAACGACGTGGGCTTCTGTTGGAACGACAACGGTTCGGGCAACTGTGTCGACACCAAGTCCATCGTCACGCACGAAGAAGGACACTTCCTCGGTCTCGGACACTCGAACGTGAACGGTGCGACCATGCAGCCGTTCTATTCGGGGCCCTCGCAAGGGTCGCTGGCGCAAGACGACAAAGACGGCGTTTGCGCCCTCTATCCGGTGGGCGGTAGCTCGGCCGTCTCCACGAGCTCGGGCGGCGCGGTTACCTGCGACACCTGCGTCAACGACTCCACCTACGGCGCGTGCGCCGGAGCCTACGACGCTTGCGGCAGCTCGCAGGCCTGCATCGACTTCTACACGTGCTACTCGAACTGCGCCGATCAGGCCTGCGTCGATAACTGCGTGAACAGCTACCCGCAGGGAGCGCAGATCTACGTCGACTTGATTGACTGCGTGTGCACCGACTGCGCGGTGGAGTGCGCGAACGAGTGCGGCGGCAGCTCCAGCTCCAGCTCGACCACGTCGTCCAACAGCTCGTCGGGGAACACCTCGTCCAACTCGGCCACGTCGGGCGACACCACGGCGTCGACGGGCACGGGCGCGGGCGGCTCCGATCCCACGGGCTCGGGCGGCGCGGGCGCCACGTCGTCGAGCAGCGGCGGCGGCAAGAAGAAGAAGAACAACAACGACGCCACCGAGGTCGGCGGCTGCGCGACCACGGCGCCTGCGGGCAGCTCCGCGGCGCTCGGTGTGCTCGCGGCCCTCGGCATGGCCCTCGCGATGCGGCGTCGGCGCTCCTCCAAGTAATCCCTCATGGCAGCGTCGTCCCCCTTCACGGAGGGGGTCTCGGCGGCCCTCGCGCGCCTCGGCGGCGAGGGCCTCGGGGCCTTCGATCCGATCCTCGATCCGCGCGGCGCGGCCTTCGCTTTGGAAGCGGTCACGCCGGGTGCGACGGTGCTGCTGCGCCTGTGCGAAGAGAACGGTCCGGAGCGCGGCAACTTCGGTCCCGTGCCCCACATGCCGTCGTGGGTCGCCATCACGCGGGGCTCCTCCAAGCTTCGCGTGGTGCCCCTCGCGGGCGGCGGCGCAGCCCCCGAGGAGCTCTCCGCCAAGCAGGTGCGTATCGAGAGCGAGGCCGTGACCTGCTGCGACGTGGCCACCTGCGACGCCAAGAAGACGCGCGTCCGCGCCGTGTTGGTGGCGGCGCGGGGCGACGTCGAGCGCCGTTTCGTGCTGGCCGATCAGCGCGCTGCCGACGCTTCGCAGGCCGCCTCCGCCGCCGTTCGCACCGGGGCTCGCCTGGCCGACGCCCTTGGAATTGGTTTGATCTCAAACGAATCGAGCGATGGCGCCGCGCCAATTGCCGCGCCGCGCGCCTCGGCGGGCGCTCTGGAGCTCGCGCGTCTCTCGCTCGCGGCCGAGGGCGATCGCACGGTGCTGCGCGATCACGGCCGCGCGGGCCCGCGCGCGAGCGCGCCCAAGCATCGTTGGATAGGCGTGGGGTTCTTGCTCGCGGCCCTCGCCACATGGGCGCTCTTCGCACAGGACACCGCGGGAGGCGGCTCGTCGGGCACGACGGTCGGCTTCGCGGCCCTGGCCGTTTTGTTCTCGCTTTCGGCCTACGCGTTCCTCGGCGTGGCGCGCTTCGCCGCGCGGTACACGGGCGAGAGCGCGCCGCTCCTTGCGGTCTTTCCGGGCCGCGTCGCGCCGTTCCCCTGGGTCGCGCGCGACGGCGCCGTCGAACGTCGTCACGACGGTCGCTACGGCACGGCCATTCCCACCGACGAAATCAGCGGCCTTCGCTGCCTCGAAAAAGACGGGCGCGCTTCGCTCATTCTCGACGGTGAGCACGGCGCCATCGAGCTCGCGTCGGACCTCCATCCGGCCGCCGCCGAGCTGCTGGCCGACGCCTTGCTGCGCGTCATCCGCGAGGCGGCCCACCCGGCCGCGCGCGCCACGGGCAAGGGGAAGCTCCGCAACCTTCGCAAGAGCGCCTGAGCGCTCAGCGCTTTTTTTTGCGGCGTTCCAGATAAAACGACAGGTTCTTTTGCAGCCTGGGATCGTTCGGCTTGTGGCGCAGCGCTCGGCGCACGGCCTGCTCACCCAGCTCGTACTCACCCACCCAATAGGCCGCGGTGCCGACCAGGTCGGCGAGCTTCCAGGTGTACGCGTCCTCGTCGACGAACAGCCGGTCTTGCGCCGGGAACGGCAGCTCGAAGCCGCGCCTCGCGAAGAGCAGCGAGAGGGCGTAGTTGCGCTCGCGATCGTAGTGCAGCGCGATCGCGTGCAAGGGCTCGGCGCGGTGCGGCGAGGTCGTGTGAGCGTCGAGGTAAAGCTCCATCACGGACGCCCAAGGACGGCCGAGATCGCGCGCCGAATGGGCCATTTCGAGCTTGGATTGAAACACCTCTTCCTGCCAACCGCCGAGGGCCACGCGGCGCTCGAAGGCCTGGATGGCCTCTTCGTGGCGCCCCAGCCAACGGTAAGTGAGGGCCAGATAAAACGCCGAGCGCGCGTCGGTTGGATTGGCCTCGAGGGCCCCGGACAAAAGACCAATGTCGCGCTCCCAACGCTTGCGCGAGCGTTCGAAACCGACGTCGCCTCCGTCGTGACGAATGAGGGTCGAAGGCACGCGGTGCGTCGGCGGCGGCTTGCCGGGGCAGGTGAGCACCTCGTGCACCGCGCCCACGAATCGCCAGCCCGCTCGCGTCCTCAGCACGCGCGCCGAATCGAAGTGGATGCCCGCTTGCACGCGCACGTAATAGGCCTCGTGCTCCGGGCCCCCCGAGGTCGCGTGTTGCTCCAAGAACTTCGTGAGGGCGGCACCCTGTTCGAGGGTGTCATCGGCGTCGAGCCAGATCACGAAGGGCGTCTCTTCGCCGCAGGCATCGAGGGCCGCGTTGCGTGTCGTCGCGAAGTCGACGAACGGAATATCGACGACCTTGCCCGGTACGCCTTCGAGCGCGCGAGTCACGACCGCTTTGGTGTCGTCCGTCGAGCCGGTGTCGGCGATGACCCAGCGATCGATATGCGGTTTGACCGAGACAAGCGTCTTCTCGATGGTCGCCGCCTCGTCTTTCAAGATCATCGAAAGCGTCAGCAGTGGCCGCTTTTCCTTCGACTTAGCGCTCATGGTCGGGGCGCGGGGGACGGCGTGGGCGCGGACGCGGACGGCGAAGGCGCGGGGGGCGGTGGTGGTGGTGGCGTCGCAGCCGCGATGTCCTGCACCAGTGCGGCACCGCGCGGATCGTTGGGGAACGCCGTCATGAACTTCGAGGCGTGGTGTTTGGCCTCTTCGAGGATGCCAAAACGAAGGGTGAGCTTGGTGAGGTTGAAGCGCGCGTTCGCGAACTTCGGATCGACCTGCAGCGTGGCGAGATAGCCCTGACGCGCGCCGTTGTAGTCGTTGCGTTTGTCTGCGACGAGGGCGAGGTTGTAGATGGCGTCGACGTCGTCTTTGCGCGCTTCGACGAGGGGCGAGAGCAGCGCCTTCGCGCCGTCGAGGTCGTTCAGCAGGATCGACAGCGCGCCCGCGAGCAAAGCCGCATCCCGGCCTGCGCCGAGCTCGAGGGCCTTTTTTGCTTCGACCAAGGCGCCCTGCGTGTCCCCTGTGCCGTCCAGCGCGAGCGCTGCGGCGAGGTGCAGACGCCCGTCGTTCGGCGCCGTTTCCAAGGCTTTGCGAGCCGTAGCCAGGCCCTCTTCGGGGGTCCCCGCGCGCACCTGGATTTCGGCGAGGGCCGCGTTCGTGCGCGCGTCGTTGGGGCAGGCGTCGACCCCCGCCAGAGCCACCTTTCGGGCCTCGGCAACCGGTGCTTTCTCTGCAGCCACCCGCGCGGTCAACGCCAGGCATCCGCATTGGGTCGGGGCAAACCCGAGGCAGCGCGACGCCACCTTGGCGGCCGCCGCGAAGTCTCGCTTCGCGAGGGGCTGGGCCGCGAGCGCCGCGAACGCGCGGTCGTGCTTCGCGTCGGCGCTGAGCGCGTCCCACCACAGCGCGTTGACATCGTTCAAACGGTTGGCTTGCCCGCCGAGCAGCTTGAGCCCCACCGCGAGGACCACCACGGAGCCCGCGGTGCGCGTTTGTTTGAACCGCAACTGTCCCAGAAAACGGTCGGCCAACGTCGCGCCCGTCAACGCGAGGCTTATCCACGTGCACAAGGCGACGGCCGCCACCGAGCGAGCGATGGGCTCGGCGTCGTGCGTGAAGAACGCGGCGACCACGATGCTGACGACGACGGTGACGCCGCTGCCGATGGCCGCCGCGCGCGCGATGGTGGTGTCAATGGAGCGCGCCACGAGCCAAAAGAGCGCGGGCACGCCGAAGAGCAGCAAGATCGGCAGCGCGCGCGCGATGATGTCCATGCCCTCGATCCATGGGTCGGGGCTGACCGCCGTGGGGGCCACGGCGAACGCGATGAGGTAGGCGGCGCGGACGAGGAGGGCGGTAAATGCGTCGACGGATTCCACGGTGGTTCTTGGTCCGATGGCGTTGAGCGCGGCGCGGACAGCGCTGGCGACGTTAGCGCGACCCGCCCCCGGTCCGCGACATTGCGTTGCGAAAGTGATCGTCGGCGCGTCAACCGCCGCGGGTGTGCATCTCCATGTGGGGCGCGCGGCGCAGCCTTTCGACGGGCACCAGAGGGCCCCGCTCGCTCAAGCTCGCGCGCTCCTCGGCCCCGCGATCGGCGCGGGCTCGCCAGACACCAGCGATGGCGTTTTCGAGGTCGTCGCGGGGGCCGCCGCCCCGCAGCACGGGTCGCAAATCGACGCCGTCCCGCGCATAGAGGCAGGTCAGCAGGTTGCCATCGGCGGTGAGCCGAGCGCGGTCGCAGGCGCTGCAGAAGGGCTTGGTGGTCGAGGCGATGATCCCGAAGCGCGTGCCGTCTTCGAGCTCGAAGCGGGCCGCGGGAGCCGAGCCGCGCTCCTCGCTCACCGGGCGCACGGGCCCCATTTGCTCGCCGATCAGCGCCAGGATCTCGTCCTGGGACACCACGTCGTCGGCCCGCCACTGGGTGGCGCCCCCCACATCCATGTACTCGATGAACCGCACTTCGGCGCCGATCCGCTGACCAAACCGCAGGAGGTCCACGAGCTCGTCCTCGTTCGTGCCACGCAACACCACGGTGTCGAGCTTCAGGCCCTCGAAACCCGCGGAGCGCGCGGCCTCGATGCCGGCGAGCACCCGGTCGAGCTCGGCGCGCCGCGTGAGCGCCAAGAACCTGTCGTTCTGCAACGTATCGAGGCTCACGGTCAGGCGCGAAAGGCCGGCGGCGCGGAGCTCCCTTGCGCTGTCCGTCAGCAAAAGGCCGTTGGTGGTCAGGGCAATGTCGTCGAGCGGCTTTCGGGCGAGCAGCGCGATCAGCGACGGCAGCTCCCGGCGAAGCAACGGTTCTCCCCCGGTGAGGCGCACCTTGCGCAGCCCCAGGCGAATGAAGGCGTCGACCACCTGGCCTATCTCTTCAAACGAAAGCAGGCTCGGTTTGGGCAGCCAAACGTAGCTTTCCTCGGGCATGCAGTAGCTGCAGCGCAGGTTGCAGCGGTCCGTGACCGAAATGCGTAGGCTCCCGAGGGGCCGGCCGAAGCGGTCCTGGGTGGTCATCGCGCGTGAGCATAGCGCCTTCGCTGCGCTAGCATGGCCGCCATGTCGTCCTCCATTCGCGTCCTCGCCTTTGCCGGGGCGCGCGACGTCGTGGGCTCGCCCGAGGTTGATTTCGACTTGCCGAGCGGGCGCGCCGAGCTGACCGCTGGCGAGCTGATGACGCTTTTTTGCGCGCGCTACCCCGGGCTTTTGCCGTACCAGCGGGCGATTCGCCTCGCCGTCAACGGCGCCTACGTGCGGCCCACGGACGCCGTTCGAGCGGGGGACGAAGTGGCCTTGATTCCGCCGGTCGCGGGGGGGTAGCCGGGCCAGCCCGGCTCCGGCGTCGCTGGGGCTCGGTGATCCAACAAGCTTCGCGGTGGGCGTGCTCGCTCGGCGTTTTCGTCCCCGTCCGACGCCCAACAGCGCTACGACACCCGCCCCGCGAGGAAGCCCTGGACCATGATCGACCCGCAGCTCAAGGTGGCCATTTTCGAGTTCGAGGACGTCAGCCCCGAGCTTGACACTCTGCCGATTGCTGCCCGAAGAGCCCTCGATCACGCGGGCCTACGCCTGTCTTTGCAGGGGTTTCGCGCCCTCTCGCTGGAAGAACGGCGTCGGCTCATCTTGGCCGGGGTCGAGGAGATCATCGACGTTGGGCGGGTCTCCAGCGTGGTGCGCCGGGCCCAACCGCCGGCCCAAGCCGTGGACCCGGTGGGCGATCCCGATCCGCTCGTCCCGCCTTCCCCCATCGTCGGCGCCGAAGGAGCCACGCGCTGGATCGATCCGAGCGCCTGGTCCCGCCTGCGCTCCCTGGACCGTTACGCCCTGGCCCACGAGCATCGCCGCGGCATCGCCCGCAGCGACGCAGCGCGTTACGCCGCCGCTTGCAAGCTCCTGCTCGGCGCCACCGCCCCCGAAGCGCCTCGAGCGCGCCCCGCCCCGCCGAGAGGGCCGTCCGTCATCCCCCCTGCGCCACCGGCTCCTACCCAGCTCTCTGCCGTCGACGGCGAGGCCGACGAAGCCATGGGGCGCTATGCGTCGGTGACCCCCCGCGGCATGGTATGGCCCGACGGCGGTGGTCGCACGCCGCCGCCCCACCGTTGGCCGGAAGGTCGCGCCCCCTCGCGGAGCGCCTTGCCACCCTCCATGGAGGTCCCCCGGGAAGCTCCGCGCGAGTCGGCGAAAGAGGCGCCGCGCGACGCCTCGCGGGGTCTCAGTCCCCCGGTCTCTCAGGCACGGCGGGAGGGCTCGGTCTTGCCACCTGGAAACCCACTGGCGCCCCGCCGCGAAGGCTCGTTGCCGCCTCCGGCGCCGGCTCCCGCGCGCATGGCTCGGCCCTCCCCCCCGCCGGTGCATCGCGACGACGAAGCCACCCGCGCCATTTCTACCCATGTCATGCCCTCCGGCGAGGTGCACATGGTAGACGTGCAAAAGAAGCCCGAATCGCAGCGCCGGGCGGTCGCCTCGGGGGCGGTGCGCATGCGGTCCGAGACACTATCGCGCATCCAGAGCCGCGACGTGGCCAAGGGGGAAGTGTTGGCTACCGCGCGGATCGCCGGGATCATGGCGGCCAAGCGCACCCCAGAGCTTATCCCCCTCTGCCATAGCGTCCGCGTCACCAGCGTGGCCGTCGATATCGATCTCGACCCTGTCAAGGGTAGGGCCCTGGTGACTGCCATCGTCGACGCCTTCGATCGAACCGGCGTGGAGATGGAGGCCTTGACCGCGGTGAGCGTCGCTTGCCTGACCATGTATGACATGCTGAAGGGGGTCGACAAAGATCTCGTGATCGAGGACATCAAGCTGCTCGAAAAGAGCGGTGGACGCTCCGGTGACTACACCCGGAGGGACGCGTGAGCGCGGCGTCGATCCCCGACGATGTGAAGCTGATGCGCGAGGCGCCCCTGTCGCTCGACGAGGCCGTCGGCAAGGTCAGCCACCCGGGCGCGGGCGGCGTGACGACCTTCCTCGGCGTGGTGCGCGACCACAATGAGGGCAGGGCGGTGACGCTCCTGGAGTACGAGGCCTACGGGTCCATGGCCGAGCTCGAAATGCGGCGCATTTTTGCCGGAATCGAAGCGGAGATCCCGGGCGTACGCGTGTTCGCCACGCACCGGGTAGGTGCCCTGAAGGTCGGCGACGCGGCGGTGATTTGTGCGGCCAGCGCCCCCCACCGCGGCGAGGCCTTCCGCGCCTGTCGGCTGCTGATCGACCGCATCAAGGCGACCTTGCCGATCTGGAAAAGGGAGCACGGGCCCGACGGACCTTACTGGGTAGGTTGGGAAGACGCCCGCTGCACGCCCGGCGAGGGCGACGAGCACGCCGGTCACCACCACGGTCACGCCCACGGCCACTGAACCCTCCGCGCCGCGAAACCTTGGCGTGTAGGGTTTTTGTGGTGGTCGCGGAGCCCGAGTCGATAGTAAAAGGCGGAATGCTCGATCGCACAGCGTTTCCGTTTCGGGTGGGCCTCGCGGCCATCGGCCTCGCGCTCACGGCTTGCTCCGCCCAGCCGCCCTCCGATCTTCCCATGAGCGATCTGGACACGCCTCCGCCAGGCGTGGACACGCCATGCAAGACCGCCGACGCCTGCGAAGACGAGGCGATGAAGGCGCACCACGCGGGAGACAAGGCGCGGGCTGCGGAGTACTTCGGCTACGCGTGCGATTTGAACGACGCCGAAAGCTGCAACGAGTGCGCGGTCAACCTGGACGAAGGACGCAAGGCCGAGCGGCTGGAAAGGCTGCGTAAGGGCTGCAAGTTGGGTAGCGGGTCGGCCTGCGCCAATGTGTCGCAGTTGTCCGACGACCCGAATGAATCGCTGGCAGGGGCCAAAAAGGGCTGCGAGCTCGTGCCACGCACCTGCGATCACGGGGCGCGGGTTGCCATCGATCAGGAGGCGTGGAAAGACGCAAGGTCGATGGCAGAGCGCGGTTGCACCGACGATCTGGACGTCGCCTGCGGTACCCTGGGCTCGCTCTTGGCAAAGGGCCTCGGCGGCCCCCAAGACACGGAGCGCGCGGGCCCTGCCCTGGAGCGCGGGTGCAAAGCGGGCGACGAGAACGCCTGTAAAAATTGGGAATTTTACCAGTCGTTGGTGAGCGCCAAGGGATCCGGCAAGGGGAAGGGTCAGGGTAGCGGCAAGGCAGACGCCAAGGGCGCCAACGCAGTGGCCGCGGACAGCTTCCAGCTCCCGAACGCCACGTTGACCATCGGCTCCTTGACGGCGGACGGCTTCACCATCAAGAACCTGTCCTGCGAGCTGACGGATGGCGGTCTCGGCGCGTTGCTAGCGGGCCCGACCATCGCGGCGGCCCTCGGCTCCAAGAAGGCCGCCCTCAAGAAGTGCTCGCCTCAGGGCGAAGAGGCGCGCGTGTGGTTCCAGATGCAGGGTGGCAAGACCGACGGGAAGGCGAAGGCCTCCTCCGCCGCCGTCGAGGCGTGCGTCGTCAAGGTCTTGAAGACCGTCCCCGCCGTGAGCGAAGGCACCTGCGTCGCGAGCGTGGATCTGGCGCAATAGGCAGCCGTGAGCCGTGGCTGCCCGACCGTACTTGGATTAGAAGCGCGCGGTCTTGCACAGCGCAAGGGACGCAGGCCGACGACGCGGCTGGAATTGGACCCATGCAAAGCGGAATGAGCACCTCCGAGACGTTTCTCATCGCGATGGTGATCATTTTCACCGCCCCTTACCTCGTCTGGCGCCTGCTCCGGACCGAATATTACGCGCCCCTCGTGGTGGTGCAGATCATCGGGGGTGTTCTGCTGGGCCCCGGCGTGCTCGGCGCCGCCTTTCCTGAGTACTACGCCTTTGTCTTCAGCGCGCCCGTCATCTCCCAGCTCAACGGCATTGCGCAGTGGGCCGTGATGAGCTTCGTATGGATTGCGGGCATCGAGCTTGACATCCACAAGGCGTGGCAGCACCGGCGCGAGACGGGCATCACCGCGTCGCTCGCGCTGGGCGTGCCTCTTTTGTTTGGCTGTGGGGCCGCGGCCATCATGCTGCGCATGGGCGACGGTTGGATTGGGCCGCGCGGCAGCACCTGGCAGCTCATCTTGGGCGTCGGCATGGCCTGCACCGTGACCGCCTTGCCGATCCTCGTGCTTTTCATGGAAAAGCTCCACATCCTGCGCGAGCCCATCGGTCAGCGCATCTTGCGCTATGGCAGCCTGGACGACATCGCGATTTGGGGCGTGCTCGCCCTCATCATGCTCGATTGGGAGCGTGTCCAGCGGCAGCTCAGCTTCATGGTCGTGTTCGGACTGGCTGCCTACCTCGTGCGCAAGATCATGTGGCGTATCCCCCGGAACGATCGCTGGTATGCCGGGTTGATCTGGCTGGCCGCGGCGGGCTTCTTCGCCGACTGGTCGGGGCTGCACTACATGGTCGGCGCCTTCCTCTCCGGCGCGGTTCTCGACGCGAAGATGTTCGATCAAGAGCAGATGGACCGGTTCCGCGGCTACGTGCTCTTGGCCATCATGCCCGTCTTCTTCCTCTCGACGGGGCTGCGCACCAACTGGCAGGTGGGAGGCAGCGTGGTGTTTGGGGCGGCGGCGGTGCTGCTCGTGGCCTCCGTGGGAGGCAAGCTGGTCGGTGTCCAGATCGCCGGCAAGATCCTCGGCTGGCGGAAGGGCGAAGCCTCGGTCATCGCCTGGCTTTTGCAGACCAAGGCGCTGATCATGATCATCTTCGTCAACATCTTGCTCGACAAGCAGATCGTCACCAGCGAAACCTTCACCGCGACCCTGTTGATGGCTATTGCCAGCACCATGCTCAGCGTGCCGGTCGCCGGGCCCAAGCTCGAAAAGCTGAAGAGCGCCGCCGCCGCGGGCCCAGCGCAAAGATGATCGCCGGCCGTCCTCCGCCCTGGCCCTACCCTCCCTACGTGCCGCCGGTCGGCGTTTCGGAGCCGCAGTGGGCGTGTCCCTCGGGCGACTGTACCTGCCATCCTCCCCACGCGGAAGGCGAGACGGTCGAGCACAAGGTGTTCTTCTTCGACCACGCGGCGGAGCGCATGCCCGGCGCGCGCTGTCAGATCATCGAAGGCGGCAAGGTCATCAACAACGGCGAGGCCGCCGGCCCCGATGGCAGCCTGGTCGTGAACATCGCGCCCACCACCCAGACGTTGTTCGTCGAGTGGGCCCCGAACGATCTACCCGAGGGACCGCGCTTTCCTTACCGCAAGATCTACCATGTCAAGCATGCCCACGAGCTGGAGCCGCGCGTCGAAAGCCGCCTGCACAACATCGGCTTCTCCGCCCGCCTGACGCTGCGCGAGAACGTCATCGATTTTCAACAGGCGTACGACCTCGACCCTACCGGTGTTGCCGCCGACATCGACGAAGACTTGCGCGCCTTTCACGACGACGGGACGCTGCCTCCGGTGGGCAAGGGAGGGGGCGTCAAGGCCGCCTTCGCCCCCACGAAGGCCAAGCAGTCCGCGTTCCTCCCCAAAGACCCACCGGCCCAAAGTGGCGCGCCCCAGAGCCCGGGGCAGGGCAGCGCGGCGGCCATCCAGACAACCAAGGTGCGCATCAAGCTCATGCGCGCCTTCACCCTGTTCAAAGACGATTTTGAGCAGTTCGACGATGTCACGTGGGAAGGAGAACAGTCCGACAACCACGAGCACCGCTACGGTACGTACGACGCGCACAAGCTGTGGGCCGAGCTGTTGTCGAAGACCTACCGGCTGGGTCCCAACCCCATCCAAGATGCGTTGATTACGGCCAGCGAGCCGAGCAGCGACGCCATCGCCGAGGCCAAAACCGACGCCAACGGCGTCGCCGTGTTCAACATTCCTACCACCCCTCCTGACTCGCTTGTCATCGCGTTCACCGTCGAGCCGCCCGACGGTCAGCTCAACACGACGCGCTTGCCGGCCGGCCCCGAGCT
Organism: uncultured Polyangiaceae bacterium; assembly: GCA_964383995.1. GTDB lineage: Bacteria > Myxococcota_A > Polyangia > Polyangiales > Polyangiaceae > CAYLJT01. The sequence goes on along the minus strand of CAYLJT010000015.1, from coordinate 12,491 downwards.
GACCGACGAGAACACGACGGCGCTCTTTCTGTATCGGCCGTTTACCTTGCTCGTCAAGCTCGATGCGAGCGGCGCCGTGGTGGGTGACGAAGCGGTGGCCATCCCCAACGACAATCCGCGCTTCGCGAAGGTCATCCAGGTCGATCCGAAGGACAACACCATCGAGGTGGACTGGCGCCCGGACTGGATGCGTACGGGGCCCAAGAAAAACAAAGCCGAGCGCCTGCTCGACCCGGTCGATACGCCCATCAACCCTTTCGATCTTACCCTTCCCGAGGACGACCGCCGGCGGCGCGCCCCGCCGGTGATCCTGATTCACGGCACCGCCACGCACAACATGCCTGCCATCGGCGGCCACCTGGCCGACTCGGGCGAGACGGGCTCCCACTACTGGGTCGACTTCGATGGCTTCGTGATCAAGATGGTCGACGAATACTACAAGACCAACCACGCGGGGACGAGCCTGTGGACGCAGCGGGCCTCGGTCAACCAGTTCTCGGTGGGCATAGAGACCATGCACCTCGATCAAGAGCGGCCGCAAAAAAGCAAGGAAGACAAGCCCAAGGCCACCCCGCGTCGCTTCACCAAAGAACAATACGCCGCGCTGATCCGGCTCTGCAAAGAGCTCCAGAAGGCCTACCCGGTCCTGCGTCGACACGTGATTGGCCACACCGATCAATACATCGTCGGCGCCACCTCCAAGGGCCCTGGCGTGCGCAGCCGCGTGACCGATGGCACCATGCAGCGCCGCGGTTGTCCCGGGGAGTACTTCGAGTGGGAGCGGCTCGAAAACGCCGGTGTCGCGGTCAAGCCATTCTTCCCATTGACCGAGCCCCCCTTCGGCACAGGAAAGATCCTCTACCCCGCGGTGTCCGACCTCTACTGGTCGCTGGAGACCATCCCCCAGAACACGAAGGGCAAGCCTACGAAGAGCGAGACCGTAAGGCGGTTGAAGGTGCTCCTCTTCGACATCGGCTACTCGGTCTCGAAGACGCTGGTGCCCCGTGACAGCTTGACCGACGAGTACGACGGTCCCATGTTCGAGGCCGTGCGAGCCTTTCAGCAGCATCATTTTTCGGGGCGCCGCCGGCGCTACCAGTTGTTCGGGGCGAAGGGGGCCGAGCTGAAATGGCCCCCCATGGGCAGCATCGATCCTCCGACCATCCGAGCCATCGTGGAGAAGTGGTGGGCCGTTCAAGACGATCCTATCTGACGCTCGCGCTGCTGTCGCTCTCCGGGGCTGCCTGCAGCGCGCCCCAGGGCGTGCCGCCTGAAGAGCGACCCTTGCCAGCCGCGCGGGGGGCGGAGGCGGCCGCGCCGAAGGCGTCCGCGAGCGTCGACGAAGCGCGGTTTGTCTCGGACATACCTTCTGCTTCCCCGGCGAGCTCGTCGCCGTCTGCTCCCGTCGCCTCCGCCGATACCGCCCCTCGGCCAGCCCCGGGCGCCTGCGATGGCTCGGGTGACTGTGCCGCGGGCGAGCGCTGTTGCCTTGTCCGAGACAACGCCTTTTGCGAGCCCCTCTCCCCCGCGGTGAAGGGTCGCTACGACACGCGCTGCTTATACTCCGACGGTCACGAGCTGTGCGCCGACGGCAGCGTGTGCCGCACGCCCGGGACGAGCTGCGTGGCCGGCCGCTGCCGAAAGCAGGGGGTGCGTCTGAAGTGCGGCCAGGCGAGCTGCGAGGGCGAGACGCCGGTGTGCTGCTTCGACGGCAGCCCGGGCTACGATCGCTGCGAGGCGAACAAGTGCAGCCGGGGGCAACAAATCGAGTGCCGCAAGCGGGCCGACTGTCCGAGCGGGCAGGTTTGTTGTGCGGGGACCGAGGGCGCGCATTGCGGTTTGTATTGCGCGGACATGGACACCGTGCTCTGCACCTCGCACGCCGACTGCGCGAGGGTCACCGTTCCTGGCGCCGAAGGGGAGATGGAGAAGGCCAACCGCTGCGTGCCCTACGTCGACGGCCTCAAGCGTTGTTGGCTGGAAGGCGCCTCGCCCTAGCGCAGCGACCCCAAGGGAACCGCTGCGCTACGGTAAGGTCTTGCGTATCAACCAGGGATGACCCAGCAAAGATCCACGCGCGGCTGGTAGGCCGCGGGGCCCTCGCTCGAGTACCACGACACCTTGCCAGTGCCAGCCGTTTGGAGCATCAAGACACCGTAGTTCGTGCTCGTGGCAAACCAGTTGGCGGCGGTAGCCGTGATGTCGAAGCTGACCGAGCCATTGACCGGTACGGAGCCGAACGACACGCTGCCGAGGGGGTTATTCGCGTCGTAGGAAGATCCGAAGGAATTCCAGGTGACGGAGGTCTCGGCCCAGGGGGCTGTTGCGCGGTAGAGCGTCATGGTGCCGCTGCCGGTGCCCGATTGTTTGAAGAGGGTCAGCGACGCAGAGGTGATGGTGGCGCCCGTGGGGACGACGCCTTGGTTGATGCGGGCCAGGGACTTTCGCTGGCTGCCGGAGAACTTGCCGACATCGAGCGGGTTGACGTTGCCGTAGTTGGTGGTCGGGTTGGATGCGCGCAGGATGGCGTCCGCCGCCGTGTAGCCGAGGGCACGGCTCACCGAGCCACAGGCGGGATCGCAGGCGTCGCCGGGACCATCCTGGTCTGTGTCGGCCTGACTGGGGTTCCAGGCCGAGGGGCAGTTGTCGCAGGCGTCTCCCAGGCCATCGGCGTCGCCGTCCGCCTGGTTGGCGTTGGCGACAGCCGGGCAGTTGTCGTCGGCGTCCGAGACACCGTCCAGGTCGGCGTCGGGGCCGCAACAGGTTTGGATGAGGGAGGCCGCGATGATCGGGATGGCGAGGCTCTGATCGCCTTCGGACACGATGCGACCATCGCCGAGGCTCACGGCGCCGGGCGCGACACCGCCGTTGATGGGCACGGAGGTCCAGCTATCCGTGGCCGGATCGTACAGGTCGGCGACGCTCGTCGAGCCGTAGTTGATGGCCAGGGCCTTGTTGCAGGGCAGGGCGGTGAGCGAGCCCGACGCGTGTCCAGGGGCGACGGAGGCCGCGGCCGTCCAGGTGTCGGTCGCGCCGTCGTACAGGTAGGTCGACGTGCCGCTCAACATCAGCACGCGGCCATCGGGCAGGCCGGTCATGACGGAAGGGTCGGCGGGAGGCGGTGTGACCACGGACCACGAAGCCGTGCTGGTGTCGAAGCGGCGCAGGACACCGCTCTGGTAGGCAAGGGCGTCGCCGCCCCCCAAATTCGCCAGCATGGCTCCCCAGGTGAGCGAGCCAATCGACACGTTTTGCCAGCTATCCGAGCCTCGATCGTAGAGGAAGGCGTCGTTCGCCGGGCCCCACTCTTCGTAATAAAAGGGATCCTTGCCTGTAATGAGCATCTTGCCACCGGGCAGGGCCAGGATCGAATAGTAGTAGACGAAGCCCGGCATGGGCGCGCCGTTGCTCCAGGTGTTGGTGGTGGGCGAATAGATGCGGGGCGTCATGTCGTCTTGCTCCCACTGGTTCTCGGCGATCGTGTGGATGCCGCCGAAAACGAAGGCCTCGCCCGTGTCCAACCCCGCGGACACGTGCCACATTTTTTGCGCTGGGAGCGGCGCCGTGCTCGAAAACGTGCTGGTCGCCGGGTCGAAAACGATCGCGGCGCTGGTGCCGATGTAGCCCTCCGGCCCCGGGGCACCTGCCTGGTAGATGACACCCCCCGCGAAGAGGGCCCGACCATCGCCGAGCAACACCCCTTGAACAGCGCCCGCCGGAGCGACCACCGTGAGGTTATCCCCCTGCGCCGTGCAAATCGCAGCTTCCCCCTCGCCGACCTCTTCGTCGCCTGCTCTCCAGTCCGTCGAGGGCTCGCCGGCGACGCACCCAGCGCCTGCCACGAGCAGGCTTGCAACGCCCAAGGAACCTGACCATCGATTGCGCAACTTCATGTTTCCGCTCCTACCCCCGGAGGGGGTTCAAACAGCAACTGTCAGTTGGCTTGCGCTGGTCAGATCCGTCACAAACGCAGCTTTTTCGCGTTTTGTCGACCTTGGCTCGACCTTACTTACCCGGCGTGTACTTCACGAGCTCGTCCACCCGCCCGGTGGCGCGCGCCAGCTTCACGACGCCGACCCCGGGTGCCAGCCAGACCGTGGACGACTCGCGCTCGCCGTCGATGTTGGTGTCGATGGTAAGGCGTACGCAGTTGTCGAACGTGCCGGCGGGCACCGTGACGCTCTCGATGGCCGCGACGGTGTACGTCTCTTCCTTCGGCGGCACGAACTGCTTCTCAGGAGCCTTGACCGACGCCTTGTCGCCGACCTTCACTGGCAACGCGAGCATGCGCGCGAAGGCCTCCGGAGCGAGCTCGGCGACACCCCTGACGTTCAGCACGTCCGCCGTGTGGATACCGTCGGGCTTCGCTAGGAAGGCGCCCATTCCGAACACCGTGGCGACCAGTGTCTCGGACGCCTCGAGGTCCATGAAGTAGAACACCTTCATGCCCTCGACGGTCATCGCTTGCAGCTCCAACGTCGAGGTTTGCTTCGTGCCCCGGAACTCGCCCGCCATCTCGAAGCGCGCGCCTGCGACGAGCGGAAGGGGCGAAGCGGACGCTGTGTTTGCCGCCGTTGGCAAGCCAGTGTGAGCGGCTGGCGCCGCGTTGGCTGGGGGTGCCGTGGTGGTCGGCACGGGGCCGCTCTCCGCCGTGCGCGGACCCTTACCACCATCGCAGGCGGGGAGGGCGGTACCGACGATCAGGAGCAGGCCTGCGGTGCGAAATCGGGGATCGAGCATGCTCGGCCTTCTGCATGATTTTCGAGGCGCCTACAAGGGGGATGGGCGTGGGTTGCCGCGGAGGGTGTAGATTTCGAAGCGATCGACCCTCTCGTGGAGCACGAACAGGGAGCGAAACTTCGGGTCCGCCCTGAACACGAACCGTTGGTTCTCCGGAACGATCAAGAAGTCTGCGCCGAGCTGCGACACCATGGCCTCGACATCTTGGAGGGGTGTTCCATAGTAGTACCAATAATAACCTACCCCGTGGGTATATTGGGTCAACGATTGCGGCCAACGGTAAGCGACCGTGAGGCTCGGCCGAGCGCTCCTTTGCTCGTTCAGCCACGTGGCAAGGGGCGGCGCGGGCGGCGGTGCCTGCCCGAAGATCGGCGCGATGATGTCGTCGAGGCCCCGTCCTCCCCAATACAGGCTCGCGCACAGCAGGATGAGAGCCACACCTCGCAGGGGAGCCCAGCGGTGACGCAGCAGATACAGCAAGGCGAAGAAGATGAGGACGACGGAGAACATGGCCTGTCTCGCCGCAAACACCCACTCATTGATCACCGTGCCATTCATGTGCAGCGAATGAATCGAAAAGAAGTAGCCCAGCGCGACTGTCCAGGTACAGGCCGCGGGCAGGTTGTTCGCATCGCGGAACCAGGCAGAGAGGGGGGCCCAACCATGCTGCCGCGCGCGCCGGAGACCCTGCACGGCAGCCGCGGGCAGCGCGATGAGGAGCGCGTATTGCAGCACATGAAACTGATTCCAGTAGCTCTTCGGACCGGCGCCGAACGCCACCGCGAAGCCCGACGCGCGGTCGACCAGGTAGGCGCCCAGGTTGGGTGCCGTCTGAATCGTTGGAATATCCCCGATGACGTCGCTGAACCGCATCTGGTCCCAGCGCAACATGATGCCCAGGTCCAGGTTCGTCACGAAGCCGGCGAGCCGCCGATAGTGGAGCGCCATCGTGAGCGCGAACACGCCCGCGGCGATGGCCGTCACCTGCGCGAGCGCCAAGCGTCGACCTCGTACGACGATGCTGGAGATGGTCAGCACGGGTAAGATGCAAAACGGGAGCAGCGCGTTCTGGTAGCGCGTGAGGGTCGCGAGGGAGAACCAGACGCCGAGCTCTACGCCAGCGCGCCAGTTGGCGCGGCGAACAAGGGGGTCGAGCCGCAGGAGCGTCGCGAAGAAGAGGGCGCAGCTAAGACCCTCCGTATAGGGCGCCGACGTGTAGCGGAACAGCTCGGTGTTGATGCCCAGCATCAGCACGAAGACATGCCCACCGTGAAAGCCAGGCAAGACCTTCCCAAACACCGCTTTCGGCGAAAAGGACGCCGCCCAAGCGTAGCCCAAGAAGAGCGACAAGAAGTAGAAGGCGGTCGCCAGCCAGCGACCCGCGTAGGTCAACGGCACGACCCGGGCAACGTGGCCCAGGAGCCAAGGCCAAAGCGGGTAGGTACCGGTCGCGTGAGGCAGGTAAGGGCAGCCCTCCTGGAACAGACAAATGTCCGAGACAAGGCCGTCGCCATCACGCACATGCGAGGCGACGTTCAGGTAGAAGCCGCCATCCATGAGCGGCGAGTAGAAGAAGGTGGTAGCCGCGATTTTGACCACGCCGAAGGCCCACAGCAACACCCCGAGCCAGAGCCAGCCCCAGGTCCGCTCATCGCGTTGGCGCAGCCTATCGAGGTAGGCCTTCAAGGCCAGCGCGCGCGGCCCGCACGCCCGCAAGCGCCCTTGGCTGACGTCATCGTGCAAGCTCCAGCCGGCCCCGCTCGTTCTGCTCCAGCGCCGAGCGCAGTGCCCCGAGCCTTGAAGAATCCAGAAGAAGACGATAAGCGCATGCGGGTTTTATAGGCTGGGACGCCGAATCGAGCAAGACGGTGTGAGGCCCGGGCGGGAGGCGGGCTTGCAGGGGACTCGGTAGCGCAAAGGTGGCGCCGAGGAAAAATTTGGTAGCGAGTCTCACGCTGGAGGATGTATGGTCCGTGCCCTCATGTTTCGAGCGAGATGTCAGGAGGGGTGATCCCAATGCTTGACGAGACGATGTCCGCCTACCTTCCGTCATGGCTGGTGCGCCTCGACGCCGCGGCCTCCAGCCGCGACCCGTTGGGCCTGCAGGCTCACGCCATGAATCAGGCCGACCAGTTGTTGCCAGGGCTAAATGTCTTCACATCGCGCGCCCGGTACTACACGTTCCATTGCTGGGCCATCGCGCGTGCGCAGCAGGAGGCTTCGCCGCGCACCCACACCGACCGCGTGCATCGCCTCGAACGACTCCTCGTCTTGTGCGAGGCTCTCTATCATCGCGACGACCCTCAATCTTGTAGCTACGTCGGCAGGCGACGAGGACGACGCTTTGTCACGGAGAAGGGGGACGCTGGACTCTGGGAGCTGCCGAGCAAGATTCTAAAGAACCAGGGATCGAATGGCGCGCTCCGCCTCTATCGCACCTCACTTGCCGATCTTGGTCTCATTGAGGAGGATGACCTGGATGAGGGGCTGGGTCTCCGTCTTACAAGCGACGGCGAGGGGCTCGCGGATCAGTTCAGGAAGGTCGTGGACGAGAGTCTTGTCGTTTGGGCCCTCGATCCAGCGGTCGAGCAGCGCAAACGGCGCGACACCATCCTTCAAGCGGCTCGTGGCATGTGCCTCAGTGGACGCATCGGTGCTGTTGAACGTCGCCGCCTGCTGAAGGCGCTTTTTGGGACCGAGGGTCACGGCGTCGAACGCAGAGAGACGGTCAGTGTGCTGTTCGAACATGAGATGATGCTGGGTGGGTCCGTCGGGGAGGACATCGCCAGTGCGGATCCGGATTTGGTCACGGAGGATGGCGGCCGATTGTCAGAGGATGCGGCCGACAGCGAAACCGGTGGGAACTGGGCGGTCTTGCGGCATGCATTGCAACTTCCGCCTTCCAACCGACTTCGTGCGATTCAGGTCGCCGGTGCCTACCAGCTTGCAGCCTTGGGTCTCAATGCCCTGCTGCGCTCGGCCCTCGACCCTGTCGTACGATACGGCCGCCTTCCACTTGACACCTGGGTGCTCAAAGTAGGTGAGCGGACGGGCGAGGGGTTTGCAACTTCCGCCGCCGCAGTCTGGGCCGGGCACCGAACACCCGTCGCAGTCGCCGACGACTTGCTGTCTGGTGATGTCCGACCGTGGCAAGAAATTGCCTCCCTGGCAATGGAGCTGCTCTTGCGCCTCGGCCTAGATGAGAACTATTTGCATTGGCTTGGGGACGAGCCTACTCCGGTCGTGGAGCGGCTTCTCGTCTGGACCCGCGATTCGGGCAGCGAACGCGCGAGCACCATGGTTCGCAGGCTGCTCCCCGATCTGGTGGAGCACCATGCCGAGGTGTCTGCAAGGAAAGGAAAGGGCGAGTGGATATCGCTTGATGAGGCCAACCTGGTAAGAAGCGATCCTCGACCTTTGCGCCTCATGCTTCACTCTCTGCGGTTCGCGCAGCTTCAGCAGCTCGCTACGGATCTCAAGTTGAGCCCGGAGGACGTGTCCGATGAAGCGTGAGCTGCGGTTATTCGACGAGCTCGACCGCTTCGCGCGTGGCGGGGAAATCGCCGAAGCACTAGCATTTACATTCGGGCTCGATGGGGACGTGGCTGCTGAGCGCGTCTTTACACCGCTTATCGAAAAGTACGGTGTGCGGCACCCGATCGTCGTGGCGTCCGGGGTGGTAGATGAGGGGACGGCGCTCGGCGTGCACGTGCTTCAAGCGCCACGCCAAACAGGGGTCTTCCATCCGAAGCTCTTCCTCGCAGTGCGGGAGGATGGCGTCTTTGCCGCCATCGGTAGCGCGAACCTCACCCGCGGTGGTCTGGGAGCAAATCTGGAGCTAGTTACCACCCTCGTGTTTGGAAATGATGCCGAGCGCCCGCCTCCACCGTCCGTCCTCGACGCGATTCTGGCCTTCGCACGCCAGGTCGTCGCGGATCTACCGGTGAACGCAGACTCTGCTGCCAAGGCCCTGCAAGTCATTGAAGCGGCCGAAGTCGTCCGGTCCACGCTGCGGGAGGGTAGGAGAGGGCCCGACCTGCGTTTCCTGACCTCCTATGGAGACCCGATCTGGAAGCAGCTCCGCAATCTGCACGGGGACGATCCGGTGCAGCATTTGAGCGTGATAAGTCCCTTCTTCGAGGTGGACGACCCGTGGCTCGACGAGAGCAGCTCGCTCTTGCGGACGGCCCTTAGCGCCGACCTTCCGTGGGCGCCGCGCGCGGTCTCCCCCCGTTGCACGTTGTATTCGGGCGCGCTCGGCGCCTTCATGTCGCTCCCGCGCGCTGCCCTCAACGAGCTTGGTGCGAATGTAGATTTGCGTCCTCAGGCGCTCAGCGTGGAACCGCGGCGCCTCCATGGCAAGCTCATCGCCATCTTCGGCAAGAAGCGCACAACGGTGCTGTGGGGCTCACCCAACTTCACGCCTTCTGCCCTCGTTCGGTCCGTCGAAGGGGGAGGCAATGTCGAGTGCGCGTTGGCGATGAGCATGGCCGCGTCATCCTTCGATCTCAGTGCGTTAATCGCTGAGCTCGACCTCACGGAGAGCTTTCATACCCATCGGGGTCCACTTCCGGAGGAAAGCGTGAGGACCGCGGTTGCCCCTCCGGTCTTCGAGGTAGGAGAGCTGCTTTACGATCCGGTGACACGCATCCTGACGGTCTCCGGGGTCGTCTGGAGCGGTCAGGTCAACGGTATTCGCGCTCGTTTTGGCGGGACGGAGAACAGCACAGTTGTCCTAGAAGGCAAGGTTGGCGAGGTGGGCGTGTTTCATGTTGGCAGCAGCGCGCCCATGGTCGAGGAGGAGGACCCTGAGACTGGCCTGCGTCGCCTGCGGTCGCTCAAGCTCGTGGTCGAGGCGCTCGATGCCCAGGGTCAGCTCCTGGGTGCCCTGCAAGTGCGGATCAACGTCCGTTTCGAAGATGCCTTGGAGGTTCACAGGAACATGCTTCTCGGACCCGATGCCCTCGGGGCTGACGCGCTGTTGGTCCCGTCGACGGCTCCGCCTGAACAACGGATCAAGAGCTTGGACGAAATGATCCGACGGCTCGGAATGGCTCGGAAGGGCGTGGGGGGTCCCGCATTTCTCCACCAGGCGTCGCTCGACACCTTCTTCCGGAACGTCCGCAGAGGTCTTGACGCTCGGTGGGAAGGTCTTGAACGGCGGCACGGCTCGCGCTTCGCCCTGATGCGCTGGGCGCGGGAGCTGGGCCGCTCGCTATCGGCAGCGACCGGGGACGCCATGGACGGCGTCCGGCGCGCCTATCTGGTGGCAAGAGTTTCGGAGCACGTCATGCGGGTGGTTGGCGAAATTCCAAGATGGCACCCAGACCCTCAGCCCGTCGTTTCGATCATGAACCTCGATGAGCTGGCGGAAAAGCTTGCCGCGGTCCCCTTGAGCGACGGCGTTCGAAACGCAACAAGCAAGGAGGTGGACGCCTTGCGAACGCGTGTCGTGAAGGCTCTCCGGAGGGCGGCGCGGGGAGGTCCGTTGCCGACGTCTACGGTCAAACGGGCGTCTCGCGAACGCGACCACCTTTCCCCAAAGAAGGCGCTATGAGCGTGGATATTCAGCAGCTCTCTTCTCATATTGGACTCGATCGCGAGCACCAGATGCGAGCGGTTCGCGCGGGGCTTGAAGCGCTCCTGGTTCGCGGGCAGAACGGCGTCGTGCTCGCCGATGAGGTGGGCTGCGGCAAGACGTACGAAGCCCTTGCCATAGCCGCCTCGCTTTGGCACCACTTCCAAGGCACCACCACGCCGGTGCGACGGATCCTTGTGGTCGCCGAGCCCGCTCTCATGAACAAGTGGTTCGACGAGATCGAAGCTCCTTCCTCAAAAGAGCGCGGCGCTCAGCGGGGATTTCAGCAATACGTGAGTAGCGACGCTTGGGGGCCTTTCCGGCAAATGCTCCGCAACGTCACACAGCTTGGCCGTCGTTCCGATGGCGAGGGTAGGGGCGTCCGAGACGGCGGCAAGATTCAGGTGCCTCCGGACAAGGTCTACCTCGTGAAGCCGTTGTTGCTCGTCGAAGATTCCAACGCAGTCGAGTCTCCCGTAGTTCGCCGGCTTCGGCAGACCGATTGGGACGTGATCATCGTTGACGAGGCCCACCACTTCACGAACCTCAAGACCCAGCGCAGCCGCGTATTCTTCCCGGACCAAAAGCTCCCTAGCCGAGAGGACGGCCTTCGTGGTCGGTTCATCCTGGCGCTCACGGCAACACCCTTTCAGCTCGCCACCAAGGAACTCGTCAACCTGCTCCGCATCGTACGAGCGCCTGAGCTTGAGCTAGGGCAGATCGGAGATGGCTTGTTGCGCTACGAGGCTGCCCTCGGTCACTTCTATACGCGCCGAAGACTGAGGCCCGACGACGAAGGCCGGGTACGCTGTGTCGAGCGCCTTTACGAGCTACGCACGGTGGACGCATCGGGCGGTCAGGCACCAGGAACGCCCCCGCTGCAGGACCTCTTGCGACGGTACCTCCTTCGCAACGTGAAAGACCAGTCCGAGCGGGACTACACGCTGACGGAAAAGGCTGACGGCGCCTTCGCCGCCCGCTCCTTCAGGAAGCTCGACGACGTGAGGCCGATCGTCGAGAAAAGTCCGCTTATTCCGCTCGAAGGGGATGACGCATGGGTCTACCTCCAGCTGCGGGACGTCCTCATGGATGCCCATCAAGCGTCCCGTGCCGAGCAGGACGAAGAGGAGCAAGAGCCGGAAAAGCCGTCCTTCATAGCTGGTGATCTGCGGCAATGCCTCTCCAGCTACGAGCAGCTCTCCGAGAGCGCGATTCTCTCGAAGGACCTTCCCCGAGCTGAGCAGACCTTGAAGCTTGTCAAAGAGCTCCTGACTGACAAGCATGTTCACCCCAAGATTGCTGCCCTTTGCGCCATCGTGGAAGCCATTCTCGATCGCGAAATGGAGGGTCTTCGCGAGCGTCCAAACGCCGGATTCCAGAAGATTCTGGTGTTCAACTCTCTGATGCACACGGCTGGTGCGCTGCGCGAGGCGCTCCTTCGCACCGTCGCCAAGAAGGTCGACCCTTTTGTGCGAGAGCAGGTGGAAGCCGCTGGGTGGGCCAGCCTCGACGACGCGCGGGACATGGTCCGTGAGGCGCTGCGAGAAGAGCGAAAGGTCGTTCGCGAGCAGCTTGGCAAACAATTCGAATCGCAATTTCTGCGGGTCGATCGCGAGCTCATTCAGGCGGCGGGCTTGGAGATGAAGGCGGAGTCTCGCGAGCTCGTGGACGTGATGTTCGACCGTGCAGAAAATCACTGCACTCAGCCGCTATTTCTGCTCCGTATGGCCCTTTGGATGCGAGGATGCGAAGAGCGGGCGGACTCCTTCGGAGTACAGATGTTCTTGATGAGACACATGGGCCACCAGCTTCGCCGGGCCCTGGCGTTCATCGTGGATGACTACCTCGACGACACGCCGGCACAAGGAGAGGCGTTCAGCGAGGAGAACTTGGATCGCGCTCGCCGAGAGATTGCCCGCCTCGCTCGCCTCCTGGGTAGGCCCGAATACGTCGCTCGTTTCGATGGTCGCCAGAGCGACGACGACCGCGAGCTACGCCGCGAGAACTTCAACCAACCCTACGCGCCATTGGTCCTTTTGGTGAGCCGCGTGGGCGAAGAGGGGATCGATCTCCAGCAGCACACAAGGTACATCCTCCACTACGACGTCGAATGGAATCCCGCCAAGATGGAGCAGCGCGAAGGTCGGGTGGATAGGGAAGGCAGGAAGACCCA